>JBEKGG010000103.1:0-13655 GCA_050012915.1 Terriglobales bacterium
TCTGTAAGTCTTTCCACGTCTCTTTCTTTTGCCGCGGATCGCGCAGCAGAAACGCCGGATGATAAGTAACCGCAAGCTTGGTGCCGCGGAAATCAAACCACCGTCCGCGAAACTCGGACATGGGTGCATTGATCGCCAGAAGCGTCTTTGCCGCAACCGCCCCCAGCGCCACAATCGCTTTCGGATTGATAGCCGCGATCTGCCGCATCAGAAATGGAGAGCAGGTCTCGCACTCATCGCGCTCCGGCGTTCGATTTCCCGGCGGACGGCACTTGATGATGTTCGCAATATAAACATCTTCCCGCCGCAGACCCATGGCTTTAATCATGTTGTTAAGTAGCTGTCCCGCGCGGCCGACGAACGGCTCGCCTTGCTGGTCTTCATCGGCGCCCGGAGCTTCGCCGATGAACATCAGTTCGGCTTTCGGATTGCCGACACCGAAGACAATCTGCTTGCGCCCCTGTTTGCTCAGACGGCAGCGCGTGCAATCCCCGAGATCCTCGCGGATCAGACGCAGTGCCTGAACTGCATCAGTCACACCTGTTTCAGCTTTCGGGTTCGTCACTTCGAGCAAATCATCCTCAGGAACTGGGACAGCCACAGCCTTGCTTCTCGGCGTCATTTCTTCTCGCTGTTCTGTCTGGATTTCGGAAGTTGTCGCGAGCGCGGGATCTTCCGTCTCGCCGATATTGGCGAGGCCCGGCTCGCGGCGGTAAAAATCGTAAATGCCCAGCTCGTTGTAGTAGCGAATGCGTTCCGACAGATCGCGCTTAAGTTGAGGGTCCAGGATATCGGGCATGAAAAAGCAGTTTACAGTCTCAGATGCCGGTTTTTAGCGAAGTTAAATTTTCAGCGCGGGTTTCGGATTCCGCAGCCGCACCACTTGGTCGAGCACACGTTGCGCCACTTCCCACTTGGTGGTCTCCGACACTTCCACGACGTCGTGCTCAGTGATTATGGTGACCGCATTTCGATCCGAATCAAAGCCCACACCTTCGCGCGAAACATCATTCACCACGATGGCATCGAGCGACTTCGACGTCAACTTCTTGCGCGCGTTTTCCAATGCGTTCTGAGTTTCAGCGGCAAAACCGATAATCAATTGCGACTGTTTGTAGCGTTTGATCTCGCCGAGAATGTCCACCGTTGGCTCGAGCTCAAGCGTCATAGGTCCGCTACGCTTGATCTTCTGCGAGGCCGCAGACTTCGGGCGATAGTCGGAGACGGCCGCTGTCTTGATCACGATGGTTGCCTGCGGCAGCAACTTCAAAACCGCTTGCCGCATCTCGTCGGCAGACTCCACGCTCGTGACTTCTGCCGAGCCTGGCGGAGTTAATGCCGTTGGTCCGCTCACCAGCAACACGCGTGCTCCGCGCCGAAATGCGGCTTCGGCCAACGCGTATCCCATCTTGCCGCTGGAGCGATTGGTAAGATATCGAACCGGATCAATCTTCTCTCGCGTCGGGCCGGCCGTAATCAACACCGTTTCTCCCGCCAATTCCTGCGACGCCCCAAGCGCTTCCAAAGTGGCCGCGACGATCGCCTCGTTGTCCGCCAGGCGACCAAGTCCCGTCATGCCGCAAGCCAGATATCCAGTGCCAGGTTCCACAATCCGCACGCCGCGCTTTTTCAAAATCTCAAGATTCGCCTGCGTAGCCGGATGATCCCACATGTTGACGTTCATCGCCGGCGCAACTACAACCGGCGCTGTAGTCGCAAGATAAAGTGTGCTCAGAAAATCGCTCGCGATACCCTGCGCGAATTTGGCAAGAACGTCCGCGGTTGCCGGAGCAACCAGCAGCGCGTCGATGGATTGTGCGACCGCGATATGCTCGACCGCAGAATCAATGTTCGGATGCTCATCCGCACCCGCGCCAAACATCTCGGTAATAACTTTTTCGCCGGAGAGTGCCGCGAAGGTGAGAGGACGAATGAATTCCTGGGCGGCACGGGTCATGACGACCTGCACGCGAACGCCACGATCTTGCAGCAGGCGGACAATCTCCGCTGCCTTATACGCTGCAATCCCGCCGCTGACGCCCAGAGCGATTTTCATAATTGCCGATGGTCAATTTCCAATTGCCGATTGCTCCAGAACGAAGCGCAGGCGATCGGCAGCCGGCAATCGCGACTCTTACTCTTGTCCCAATGCCTTGTCGAGCATTTCGCTGACGACTTCTACTGGCGACTTGGGCGTTTCCGGGATTACCCATTTCACCTTGCCGGCCTTGATTTCGTCCTGGGCAATTCGGCAGGGTTTGCGGGAGTGAGTTTCGATGACTGGCGGCGCACCGCCTTGCAATTGTCGTGCGCGCCGAGCGGCTACCAGAATGTATCGATAGTTGCTGTCGAACCCTTCAATCAACTTCATTGTGTTCTCCCCTGTGCTAACGTCCGCCCGAAGTTGCTGCGGTCGCAAACGAAGCCAAGATTGGCTGCAGGCGTTCCCGGATGTTGCTTAATCGGCAACCTTCGGCCTTGGCCAGCATTCTTGCATCGTCAGCGGATCCGTGAATTCCCGAGCGCTTCAGCCGTTCCGCAAGCAGGATCGCCGTTAGCGCTTCGATCGATTCATCGAGTCGGTCGTTAACCAGAATATAGTCGTATTTCTCGTAATTCTCAATCTCACGACTGGCCGTGACCAACCGGCGCTGAATCACTTCGTCCGTATCCAGACTCCGCTTCCGCAAACGCGATTCCAAAATCTTGCGATCTGGCGGCATAATGAAGATACTGACGGCCTGAGGAAGCTTGCGCTTGATCTGCTCGGCGCCTTGCACATCAATGTCGAGCAGCAAGTCATGCCCGCTCTGTTCAGCCTGCCGCAAAAAGCGCCTGGCGGTCCCATAGCAATGTCCGAATACCTCGGCATGCTCCAGAAAATCGTCCTTCCGCACCATTTCCTCGAACTCAGAACGCGGTACAAAAAAATACTCGCGCCCATTTTCCTCCGTCCCACGCGGCGGCCGCGTGGTGTAGGAAACCGAGAAATCCAGTCCAGGCACGATCTCTCGAGCTTTGTCCACAAGCGTCGACTTGCCCGAACCTGAAGGCGCCGAAATAATGTAGACCGTGGTCATTCGAGATTCTGCACCTGCTCGCGCGCCTTTTCAATGTCCGCTTTCATGGATAATCCAAGCTCCGTGATTTTCATGGCTTCGCCAGCTAATCCTGACGTCTTGGAGAGCAACGTATTGGCTTCGCGATTCATCTCTTGCAACAGAAAATCCAGCTTCTTGCCAACTTCTCCACCCTGATCGAGCAAGCCCAAAAGGTGTTTTACGTGTTGATCCAGCCGCACCAGCTCTTCCTGAATGTCGCTGCGATCCACCAGCAACGCCGCTTCCTGCAGAATGCGTTCTGGATCGATCTGTGAGCCGACCAACTCCTGCAACCGCGTCTTGAGGCGCTCGGCATAGATATGCAAGACCGCCTGCCGATGTTTCTCCACGCCTTCGCGCGCTTGCTGCACATGCTTCATGCGCTCACGCAATTCGCGCTCCGTGCCGCATCCTTCCTCTTCTCGCATCTGGTTCAACCGGACCAACGCCTCTTCCATCTTGGAAAGAACCGCATCCTCTAATCCATCGTTAGCCGGCAACGCTTCGGATTCCAAAGCACCCGGGATTCGTAAAATCGCGTTGAGATCCGGCTCTGCAGCCAATCCGAATTCCGCCGCCGCAGCGCGAAATGCCCGGACATAACCGCCGACGAGTTCACGGTTAAGAGAAAAACCATCGCTGACACTGCGCTCCAGATTCAACGTCAACTCGACATGGCCACGAGCCATTTTTTCTTTCAATCGGCGGCGCAGCTTCATCTCCAGATCATCGCTGTCCGAGGGCATGCGGAAATGGATATCCAAAAATCGATGATTTACCGATTTAAGCGACAGGGTAAAACCCATCTGGCCGTTAAGCTGCCCTTTCACCTGTGCGAACCCGGTCATGGAGCGAATTGACATTTGTCTAAATTCCTACCCGCAACTCGCCATCCTGAGCGAAACTATTTTGCTCGCGATCGAGCAAAGAGTGCAGTCGAAGGACCTCTACTCCGTAAACGCCCCCTAAAACTTTGCGAGGCATTCTGCCTAAAACTCACTTCGCATGCACTTCCGAAGTCGGCGGTTCTATTTCCGCAAATTGCAACTCGTATAAACGCCGATACGTCCCCAACTTCTTCATCAGCTCTTCGTGCGGCCCAATATCCGCAGCTGTCCCATTCTCCAGCACTACGATTCGATCCGCTCGCCTCACCGTGGAAAGCCGATGAGCGATCACAACCACGGTGCGTCCGATCATTAAATTGTGTAGCGCCGACTGCACCAGCGCTTCCGATTCGCTGTCCAATGCCGACGTAGCTTCGTCGAGAATTAAAATCGGCGCGTTTTTCAGCAACGCCCGTGCAATCGCAATGCGCTGCCGCTCGCCGCCCGAAAGCCTCACTCCGCGTTCACCAATCACGGTCTCGTAGCCATTCGGCAAATCCATAATAAAGTCATGCGCCAACGCCGCTTGAGCCGCCGCCTCTACGGCTTTCTGCGGCACGCCCGGTTGTCCGTAGGCGATGTTGTTCCGCACCGTATCGTTGAAAAGCACAGTATCCTGCGCCACCACTCCGATCTGCGAACGCAACGAGGCTAGCGAAGTTTCACGCACGTCGCGGCCGTCAATGGTCAATCGCCCGGCCGTCACATCAAAGAAGCGCGGAATCAGGTGCACCAGCGTGGTCTTACCCGCGCCGCTCGATCCCACTACTGCCAGCACCTCGCCAGCGCGAACTTCGAGATTGATATCGCGCAGAATCTCGCGTCCTTCTTCGCCGGCAGAATCATACGAAAAGCAAACCTGCTCAAACCGGATGCTGCGCGAAAACGGTGGCAAGGGCTGAGCTCCGGGCTTCTCTTTTACATCGTCATCCGTGTCCATAAACTTGAAAATCTCGGAAGACGCTCCCAGCGCCTGCTGGAAATTATTGTTGAACAACGCGAACTTGCGCACCGGATCGTACAGCTTGAAAACCGCCACGATAAAGGCCAGAAACGTGCCGGAGGAAAAAACATGGCGATTGATCTGTTCACGCCCTAATAGCAGAAGCAATGCGATTGCGATCGCACCGAAAATATCCATCAACGGCGAACTGATTGCCACCGCAGCCACCGAGCGTAAATTCGCGCGGAACAGCCGCTGCGCGGCCGCGCGAAACCGGGTAATCTCCCAGCGTTCCATGCTGAACGCTTTCACGATGCGGTTGCCCGTAATGGTTTCGTGCAGAATATTCTGAATGTCGGCCAGCTTGTCCTGGCCGCGTCGGGTCGCGTGCCGCACTCGTCTCCCGATTCTCCCCGCCGAAAAAATAATGACCGGCACGAACAAGACCAGCACCCAGGCAAACTTTCGGCCCAGCGCTACCACCACCAGCGCGGTAAAAACGAAGGTAAAAAACTGCTGCAGAAATTCCGCCAGTACACTCGACATCGCGTACTGCACACGCTCGACATCATTCACAATCGTAGAAACCAGAGTTCCCGTGGTGTGTTTGTAAAAGAATGCTGCCGAGCGCTGCAGGATGGAATCGTAGAGGTCGTTGCGCAGATCGGTGATCATGCCGAAGCCGGCATAGTTCACCAGGTAGGTGCCCGCATAATCGCAAATCCCCTTCAACACCGTCGCTGCCACCAAAGCGAACGCCACCACTGTCCACGGATTTTGAAAGTGGGATGGCACGAACTGCTGAAGGTAGATGGTTCGCCCGCTGCCCGGAATCGTAAACAACTGCATCTCGCGAGCCTGCGAGCCCGGATTGAGAACACGATCAAAAATCGGCCCGATGAGCAACAGGCGGAAGGCGTCGAGCAAGCCCACGGCCGCCATCAACAACACGGACGCGCCCACCGGCCACCAATAAGGCGCCACGTATCGTATGAGCCGTGTCAGTTGCCGCATTGGAGACTCCCAGTGCGCGGCCAGACGCGGCCTGCTACGGATAAAATCAGCATGCGTCGCAAGCCTTCATTCTACTTCAGTCGTTGGTCTTTGGTCGTCCGTCGTCGGCAATACCCTGTCTTCCCGAGCGAAATCGATGGATCTTGTGTTTGACCCAGACCAACGACCAACGACCACTACCCTGGACTATCCCGATGCACCACCTTCACCCGGTACCCCGCTTTGCGCAAGTGTTTGCTGACATCTTCCGCGATCATTACCGAGCGATGCTGCCCGCCCGTGCAACCAAACGAAATCGTCAGATAGCTCTTGCCTTCGCGAATGTAGTGGGGCAGCAGATATACCAGCAGCTTCGAAATACGGCTGATGAATTCCTTGGTCTGCGGAAACGACCGGATATACTTCGCCACCTTGGGATCGCGCCCGGTCAGCGGGCGAAACTCCGGCACAAAATGCGGATTGGGCAAGAAGCGAACGTCAAACACCAGATCCGCGTCCTCCGGAACTCCATGCCGGAAGCCGAAACTCACGCACGAAACCAGAATATTATTCCCCGCTTCCTGCTTCTGGAAACCCTCCGTGATGTGAGCCCGCAACTCGTGGACGTTGAACTTCGAAGTATCGATGACCAGATCGGCCATGGCGCGAATGCGCCGCAGATGCTGACGCTCCGCGGCGAGCGATGCTTTCACCGTCGTATTTGTACCCAGAGGATGGGGACGCCGCGTCTCGCTGAAGCGGCGCAACAGCACCGAATCCGCCGCTTCGAGGAAAAGCATTTTAGTGGGCAGAATCCGGCGCACCGATTTCACGATCTCGGGCAGAGCTTCGAGCTGCGTGCCTTCGCGCACGTCAACCACCAGCGCGGTGCGCTCGATTTCGGAAGACTGCCCCGCCAACTCGGCAAATTGCGGAATCAATCCCACCGGCAAATTGTCTACGCAGTAGTAACCCAGATCCTCGAAAGCCTTGAGCACCGAGGCTTTTCCCGAACCGCTCATCCCGGTGATAATGACTAACTCAGCGCGCCGGTCGCGGACAGTTCCCGCGCCTCCGGTTTTTCGCGCTCGCTGTTTAGTTTTGTTCGTCGGCCGGCGAAGTGGCATTTGCTGAAATGGTAGCAGGCACAGTCATCACCCGCCAGTTACCCATGTAGGCGCAGGCTTCCACCATCCGAAATTAACGGCGATGCCTTTGTAGTCTCGGACGCCCCGTACCGGCCGTCCAGCGAGGCAACGCAGGAGCCATGCTCCACCGAGCAATGCAAGTCGATTGCCTCCCCAAAAAAAAGGGGTGCCGGATCCGACTCCAGCACCTCCGCGGCAATCGTTGAACGACTCTTCCGGCGATCGACCAGAACTACTTATACGCGATCACTCCGAACAATCCATCCGCGTTGTTCCCCGGACCCGCGGTAAAGAAGAGTTGGTTCGTCTTCCCGTTGTTGGCCGTTCCGCCACCGAACTCGATCCCCCAAAGCTGGTTAATCTCGATCGGCTTGCCCTTCGTATTTTCGATCGTGCCCACATACTTCCCGGTCTTAAGATCGAAGCCATTGATGGTACCGGTGTTGGTATTGTTCGAGATCAGCAGAGTATTGCTCAAGGGACCGAAATTCTTCGGAGCAACAGCAAATCCCCAGGGCTGATCCAGCGGTTTCCCCTCGGCGAAGCGCTTCACAAACTTCCCAGTCTCGGTGAAGATGTCGATGTATCCGCCGTTACCTTCCTTCGCATTCACATACGAAACGTAAAGTTGGCCGCCGATGTCCTGAACGTTGAACACGGTAAAGCCCTTCGGAATCGTTTTATCGGTAAACGACTTCACGAAGCCAAAGGTGTTGTCATACATCTCAATTTTGTTGCTGTTAAAATTGGCGGCATAGAGGTAATTCCCCGAACTCTTGCTGGTGATGGCCAGGCCCGTATAGCTGGCTTTCTTGGATTGGTTGTTCACCGCAATGAGACTCTGCGACGGCTCGAAATTCGACCAGCCTTGAATTGTGCCATCTAAAGTTGAGTACAAAAACACGGACGGCCAACTATCAATCTGAAAATCACTCGTCGAAACATCGTAGACAATTCCTGTAGGCGAACCCGGCCCGCTTCCGCTGGCCGGAGGCACAGTTACCTGCAGCTTCTGCGGAACTCCAGCGCCGTTATAAAGCGTGGACCAGCCGTCCCATTCGTCACTCACCCAGAACGGCCCGGTGGGAGCGTAGACCAGTCCCCACGCATTCTGCAGCAGAGGGTCGACATGCTTGGCCTTGCCCGTCTGATTGGAAGTCAGGTTGGTTAACTTGTATTGCGCCATGGCCGAACTAGAAACAAAACCCAGTGCCAGCGCAAGCCATAAACTCAGAGCAGTTGTACGAGCCCATCGACGTTGCATGCTGATTTCTCCTTTAAGGTAAAGAACGGTTAGAGGTTGAGGAAGACCCAATTTCCCACGCAGGTGTCCTGCAAGTGGCCGATGTTAGGGCTCATCCGGGCGCGTGTTGTCACTGGATTGTCACCGTTTTGTAAATTCTCTCGTCTTGAAGGACAAGCGGCGACTAATAACTGACAACTGTTTTTATTTTCTGTTTGTGAATTCAGCGAATGTTTCACAGGGAGTACTTCATCGATTCCCCGCCTCCCCTGGACGCGATGTTACGATGCACTCTCATGCCCGAATTTTGTGACGTCGCGCTCCCCGTGCCGCTGGACACTGCGTTCACTTACCGCGTCCCGGACGGGATGCAGCCGGTGGTCGGCGGACGCGTGCTGGTTCCCTTTCGCCAGCAGCGCTTATCGGGCGTCGTCACCGCGCTGCATGATCGCGCGCCTAAAGTTCAAACCAAGAATGTGCTCAGCGTGCTCGACGCCGTGCCCGTGCTCGATGACCAACTTCTCCGCCTGGGCAAATGGATTGCGGATTACTATCTCGCGCCTTTGGGCGAAGTGTTTCGCACCATGTTGCCGTTGGCCGCAGAATTCAAACGATCGATTGCCTATCGCATCACCAATGAAGGACAGACGGCGCTGCATCTCGCCGGAATGGCAGGCTCATCGGCGCGCTCGCGCAAGACGCCTGAGGAACAGTTGGCGGAGTTTCGCGTCCTCGACTACCTCAGCCAACGTGAGATGGTGCGGGAGGAGAGCTTGCGCGCCGCGACCCGCGCATCGAAATCTGTGCTGACCGGAATGCTGCGCAAGAAATGGATTGCGCGGGAAGATTTGTCGGATACGCGCGACGCTACTCGCACCGTAAAAGTTGCGCAGTTGAAGTCCGCGGAGGGCAAACTCAATTCGAATCAGCGACTGCTAATCGAAACCTTGGCCGCAGCAGGCGGGAGGGCCGCCGTCGAGGCTCTGCAAGCGCTCGATGTCCCACGGAGTACCTTGACCACGCTCGTGAAACGCGGGCTGGTTGAGATCGTCGAAGAGCCGGTTGACCTCATGGTCGCGAGTAAAACAATTCGGCCGTCCCCGCTGGACTTTCAATTCAACTCCGCTCAACAGCATGCGCTGAAAAAGATTGAAGACAGCATCCGCACTGGCAAATTCTCTGGCATGTTGCTGCACGGCGTCACTGGGTCAGGCAAGACTGCAGTCTATCTTGCGGCGATGCGTTCGGTGCTCGAGGCCGGACGCTCGGCGATCCTTTTAGTTCCGGAGATCGGCCTTACGCCGGCGGTTGCGGCAGACCTGCATCATGTCTTCGCAGACGAAGTTGCCATCCTGCACTCGGCGCTTTCGGATCAGGAGCGCGCGGAACAGTGGCATCGTATCAAACGTGGTGAGGCGCGCATGGTCGTGGGCACGCGCTCGGCCGTGTTCGCTCCGGTTTCCGATCTCGCTTTGATGATCGTCGACGAAGAGCAGGATTCTTCCTACAAGCAGGAAGAGACGCCGCGGTATCATGCGCGCGATGTGGCGGTGATGCGGGCGAAGATGGCGGATGCAGTCGTAGTGCTGGGCTCGGCGACGCCTTCGCTGGAATCTTATTTCAACGCCAAGAAGAACAAGTATGCGCTGCTCGAATTGCCAGATCGCGTGGAACATCGTCCGCTGCCCGAGGTCGAAATCGTTGACATGAGGTTGGAGTTTCAGGAGGCGGGAAAAGAACAGGTAATTTCGCGGAAGCTGGCGGAGGAAGTCAGGCAGCGTCTCGATCGCAAAGAACAGGTGATGGTGTTGCTCAATCGCCGCGGATACTCGCCGGTGGCGCTATGTCGCGCTTGTGGGAACCGGATGGAATGCAGAAACTGCGCCATCGCAATGACCCATCATAAGCGCACCAATCGCATGGTCTGCCACTACTGCGGATTCATGGCGCCGGTGCCGAAGGTCTGCGGGGAGTGCCGCAGTGAGTATGTTTATTTTCTCGGAACCGGATCGGAGAAGCTGGAAGAGTTGCTGCACGGCCTGTTTCCGCAGGCGCGCATCGGGCGTCTCGATCGAGATACGGTTCGCGGCAACGAAGATTTCGAGCGGGCGCTCAACGCGCTCAACCAAGGCGAACTTGACCTGCTCGTGGGCACGCAGATGATCGCGAAGGGTCACGACATTCATGGGGTAACGCTAGTGGGCGTGGTTGGAGCCGATGCGGCTTTGGGCTTTCCGGATTTTCGCGCAGCCGAGCGCACCTTCCAATTGCTGACCCAGGTCGCCGGACGCGCGGGGCGGGGGCAGACCCCAGGCAAAGTTATTTTGCAAACTTATTTTCCGGATCACTACGCGGTTCAATACGCTGCACAGCATGACTTCGTCGGATTCTATGAAAAAGAGTTGCGCTTTCGCAGTTGGATGCACTATCCCCCGTACAGCGCACTGGCGAATGTGCTGGTGCGAAGCGACAAGTTAGATGAGGCGTTGCGCTGGTCGGGCATCTTGGGCAAGTGGTTCGAGAAAACCCGGCATGAAGGCATCCGCGTGCTGGGCCCGGCCGCAGCCCCGATTGTGCGTTTGAAGCAGGACTATCGATATCATTTTGTTTTGAAGTCAGCCAGCCGGGAGAAGTTGAACGCGACATTAAGATCGATGCTCATCTATGCAACCCAACAGAAGATTCCGCGAACGCAGGTGATCGTGGATGTGGATGCGGTTTGGTTGATGTAGGAAGGGGATTAAGGCAGGTGGACCGGTCGCCCAGAGATAACCCACAGCCACCAACCAAACGCAGCGGTCAGAGTCAGCAGCGCAGCGCCGAAAATCAAGCTTCTCCACATGATGGAAATGCGGCCATGCACTCTGACCGGATATGACCAGTGTGAAAAGTAGTGCGCGGACATGCTGCCCGCCAGCGTCGCAAGGCCCAGAATTACAGTTCGATTATAGGGAGAGAGACCGCGTGCGATGCCAACTCCAAGGAAGACAAAACCGAGCAAAAGAAGTAGCTTCGAGAAAGTTCCGAGTTCTCGAAAATACGAGAGCGGGTTCCAGTCCTGGAGAGTCACGCGCAGCTCCGCCGGAGGTTCGCCACACGGTTAAGAGGTCGGTTTGCCTCACAGGAAGGCTTAGTCAAGTTTGAGTTCCCCCAGCTCCTTCACGGTCCTTCCGGCTTGACTAATTAAAAGGTCTGTAAGCTTTCCGGCGAGCGCGGCGCTATCGGCGGCGAAGTGCCGTCTGAACTCATGACCTTCAAACGTCGTGTCGAAAGTCACGTGCTTGTCATTTGGCGGATAGACACCAATCAATAGATCTTCTGTGCTGTCGGGGAACCTGTTGACCTCACCCCGCGCTCCGATAGTCGGGGGCCAATTCGGCAAATCCCTCAGTAACATTTTCCCTCCACTGTCAGAATTATATGATTATTTGCGCCCTGAAGTTTTGTTTTGTGCGAGGAAACAGTTCGCGGCGCCATTGACCCCGAGGCATTTCGGGATTGGGATTTTTGCACCCCCACCCTTGCCGCAAAGTGCGCGACAAGGGTGGGGCACCAACATGAAATCACGTTAGTGGACGGGAGTGTCTGCGCTACACGCAGCGTGTTATGGGAGGCGTTTAATGCCGGGGAAGCCGTCGAAGCCGGAGTCGAAGGTTAGGATTTGTTCGATGCTGTGTTGTTCCATTACGGCTAAGTGGACGGCGTCGCGGGCCGACATCTTCTTGTGTCCCAGGACAATTTCCTTGGCGCGCTCTACGATGGGGTGGTCTATTGCCAGGATTTGGTCGATGACGCCGAGCAGCGCGTCGAAGGCGGGTTGGATGGCGTCGCGGCGGTTGATGGCGGTGTAACGGTGCAGGATTTCTTGTAACACTTCGGCGTCGGTTACCAGGCGTTGACGGTCGCTGACCAGCTTTTCCAGCAGGCGCTGGGCATCGCTCTTGTGGGGGTGGGGCGTTCCGACCAGGTACATCGGAATATTTGAGTCGATCAGGATCACGGGCGCGGGCCCGTTCCGTAGCCCATTTCGATTTCGGCCAGCATAGCGTCGATGTCTGCTGTGGGATAGTCGTGTTGTGCGGCGGCGCGGATTACTTCGAGTTTCTTGCCCGCGCTTCCGAGGGGCTCACGACGACGGGCTACGTCAAGCGCTTGCCGGACCCATTCCGCCAGGGACATTCGGCGGGAGCGCGCCATTTTCTGGATTTCGCGATATTCGGGGTCTTGCAGAATTACTTGCAACCGTTTAGCCATAAGATGAGCTTAGTTGACTCATCATGATGAGTCAATACTGTTACGCTCATGCGGACCTGAATTTCTGGCTTGACCGAGGACCTGCGTTTGTCCGCCCCCCTCTCGGGGCTGGTGTTTTGCCCCACCAATTACTTCGTGATGCGCCACACCGTTCCGTAGCCGCCGGCGCCGCCGTTTATGGTTGTGCCGTAGATACGGCCCTGTGGATCCAGGATTAGACCGCCGTAAAGATATTTGCCGTCGGTCCCTCCGGTGAAGTCGTGCAGCAGGGTGAACTTGCCGTTCTTATGAATTTCGAAGGCGGTTCCAAAGCCAGAGGTGCCGCCGGTGTTACAGCTGCCGTAGATGTTTCCGTCCGCGTCGAGAATCACACCGGCGAGAGGCGATTGTCCGTCCGACGCGCCGGAGAAGTTGTGCAATATGGTTTCTTTGCCGTTCGTGCTCACCTTCCACACGACTCCGAGGTTCGAGGTCCCGCATCCTCCGGTGCCGCCATACATATTGCCCTGCGCATCCACGGCTGGAGTTCCGTAGGGATAACAGCCATCGGTCGTTCCGGCAGTGAAGCTGTGCAATACCGTCAACTTACCTTTTGGACTCAGCTTGTACAGAACCCCTTCGCCGGAAGTCCCTCCTTGCGAGGTGACGCTGTAGAGGTTGCCTTTCGCGTCCATGTAAAATCCTGCGGACACGGGATAGCTGCCGTCCTTAGCCCCGCCCTTGAAACTGTGCAGCACGGTTTCCTTGCCGCTCTTGCTGATCTTGAAGACCACTCCGAGGTTGGCAGTGCCGCCGTTTTCCGTGGTCCCATAAAGATTGCCCGCTGCGTCGCGGAACAAACCAGCGTAGGGATAAACTCCGTCGGCGCCCCCGCTGAAGCTGTGCAGCACGGTTTCCTTGCCGGTCTTGCTGAGCTTGAAGACCACTCCGAGATTGGCAGCGCCGCCGTATTGGGTGGTGCCATAAAGATTGCCGTCGGCGTCCCGGACTAAAGGCGCGTAAGGATATTGTCCGTCGGCGCCCCCAGTGAAGGTGTACAGCACAGTCTCCTTGCCGGTTTTACTGACCTTGAAAACCACTCCGGCG
>JBEKGG010000104.1:0-13631 GCA_050012915.1 Terriglobales bacterium
CCCCTGACGGCTATCCACTCGCTCGAACACGGGCCGTCAAAAACACGCGTGACATCCCGAAAATCAATGTGATGCTTTGCGAGATTCGCGTGCCGCTTACGTTCGTCCCATTCGAAAAGCATCACAGCGCCTTAGCGAATGTTTTTATATATGCACATAGTGTACATACATCATAGTTGATCGTCAAACCAAGAGATATTCCGAGCATCGTTCGTCCATTTCTTCGTCCTACCGCCGCTCCCTAGGACATGTCCCACAGTCATCTCGTCCCCGGCACCTCCGTGTTTCTACACTTGAAGTATCCCCAAACTAATCCGATCTCTTGCAGGGAAGATTGCTAATCGAAAGCCGTGAAGAACTCAGCCTTTCCAGCGGTAGGCGTTGGACTGGGGCAGGCCGATGTGGGCCAGGACGCGGTTGACGAACTCGCGTGCCATGGCATCCAAGCTTGCCGGTCGATTGTAGAAGGTCGGGATTAGGGGAAAGACTGTAGCGCCTGCGTCGGCGGCACGGTACATGTTGCGAATGTGGATTTTGTTGAGCGGAGTCTCGCGCACGCAGAGCACTAATGGCCGCTGCTCTTTGAGGCAAACGTCGGCGGCGCGCTCGATGAGATGTGAGGCGATGCCGTTGGCGATGCGGGCGAGCGTGCCCACGCTGCATGGGATGACAACCATCGCGCCGGCGGGATAGGAGCCGCTGGCGATGTTGGCTCCGATGTCGGCGTTCGACTGCTGGTGAATTTTGCGAGAGTTCTTGCCGAGAAGTTGGCTGACCAGGTTGCTGCGGCCGCGGAGTCCGAGTTCTTCGGCCATGACGCGCAGGGCGCTGTCGGAGGCGATGAAGTTCACGGTCTTGATTCGAGGATCGCGCTCTACGGTGGCAAGCAATTGCCTGCAAAATAAAGCGCCGCTGGCTCCCGTGGTCGCGACGGTCAGGTTCTCAGGCGGAAGGTTGGGCAATGGGCCTCGAATCTTTGCTTGGGTCTTTTTGTAGAAACGTTGCTAGCCACGTTTCCACAGGCTGAGCATAGGGAGCACGCGAGCAATAAGTCAAGAAAGCGGCCGTTCGTCGTTTGCAGTGGGTCGTCGGCAGGACACTGACGAAACAAGTTTGGCGACCGACGAACGGCCAAAGGCCAACGACAATTTCATGGCGACGCAAACCAATCTGGGATCACGCCGCAACGCCGCGCAAATGCACGCGCTGGCCTCGGTCGAACGCGAGGTGCGCGCCAACGATTCCAGCGGGCGCCGCAAGTATCTGCGGGACTATAGCAACGCCTTTCGTTCCTACGAATCGGTCATCGATGCGCAGCAGTTGACAGCGATGGTCCGAGCGGCCGACGTAATTCTGATCGGCGATTATCACGCGCTTCCGGCGGCGCAGCGTTTTGCCGCCAGTTTGCTCGAACACCGCGCCCAGCCGGGCGACCGGCCGGTTGTGCTTGGAGTCGAAACGATTTTCTCGCGCCATCAGCACATCCTCGACGAATGGTGGCGGCGCGAGATCGATGAAGATGAGTTGCGCCAGCGCATTCGTTTCGACCTCGACTGGAGCTATGAGTGGCCCCCCTTTTATGAATTGCTGGTAACCGCCCGCGAACACGCGGACGCCGTCTATGGTTTGGATTGCATGCCCAGGGAGGACTTGCGCAAGATCGGAGCGAGAGATAAGCATGCGGCCGACAAGATTGCTGAGATTCATCAGCGGCATCCGCACGCCGTTATTCTGGTTTTATTCGGCGAATCCCATTTGGCGCCGCAGCACCTTCCTCACGTTCTTCGCGAGCGATTGCCGGATCAACGCGTGCTTAGCGTATTGCAAAATGTAGACGCATTGTACTGGCAATCAACCGAGGCACAACAAGAGCGAGTCGAAGCCGTGCGCGTGAGCGACGACGTGGTCTGCGTTTTCAATTCTACCCCGCTGGAAAAATATGAAAGCTATCGACTCTGCCTGTTGCGATGGAATCAAGAAGACCAGCGCCCGCTCGATATCGCACCAACGATTTACAACCTGATCGATAGTTTGCTGCGTTTTCTCGACGTGAACCGCTACTCCTCGCACAACGGGACGCAGCCGAAATTTCTGGTTGATCTGTTGCCAGAAGTGCATTGGGGTTCGTCGGATGCGCGCTTGCGGCGCCTGCTTTCGCGGGTGACCAGCGAACCAGAGCGGATCGCAGCCATGCTGCAGAAAGTCGAATCGCGAGGCTGCGTTTATTTACCGGCGATCAATGCTTTTTACGTTCGCGAATTCCAAATGACCTATGCCGCGGAGGAGGCTTCGCGCTTTCTGCATCACGCGTGCCGTGGATTGCCGTTGCGACGTACAGGTCACGCCACGGCCACCGAAGGACCCAAGATCGAGCCCAGGGACAGGTTCTACGCCCGAACGATCGAGCACGCACTCGCCTACTTTGGGTCGCGAGTGCTGTATCCCGCGCGCCCGGCCATCCCCGGTCAGGAAGCGTGCGAATTTTCCCGCGCGGCCTGCGAAAGACTCATGCACCAGGCGTTGCGCGGCGAACG
Source organism: Terriglobales bacterium (assembly GCA_050012915.1). Lineage (GTDB taxonomy): Bacteria > Acidobacteriota > Terriglobia > Terriglobales > Acidobacteriaceae > JABDBE01. The sequence goes on from JBEKGG010000104.1 coordinate 2,535, forward strand.
AAATGAATTCGACTCGCTCGCCCAGATGTTGGGGTACACCTTGGGCAGCCAACTTTACGACGCGTATCTGCGGGGAAGCGTAAGCCGAAGCGTGCTGCGGCATCTGTTCCTTGCGCGCATCGACGAACCGGGGAGAGCGCGGGCAACCTGCTTTGAAATTGCACGCAAGGTTCGCGGCAGCCGGAAGAAGCCGTGCGCGCGGGCTCGGTGAGTTCTGGTGTCAGCAGTCAGCAAACAACAGTCAGCGCTCCGCCAATCGATGCTGAGCGATTCTGGATCGGGTCGGAAGTTCGCTGAGGAAGTGCTAATCTTACGACTGACTGACAGCTGACTGCTGAGTGCTTCCTTGAACGCTGAATCCATCGGCAAACTTTTCGAGCAAGTGCGGGTGGGGAAGATTTCTCCCGACGACGCAGTCCAGCGTCTGCGGCACCTACCGTTCGAAGATCTGGGATTTGCCAAGGTCGATCATCATCGCGCGCTGCGTGCAGGCATGCCCGAAGTGATTTTCGGACCGGGCAAGACGCCCACACAATTGGCGCAGATCTTTTCGCGGCTGGCTCAACAAGAGGGCAACATTCTGGCGACGCGAGCCAGCAAAGAGCAGTTCGCGGCGGTAAAAAAGAAAGTTCGTCGCGTGCAATACCTGGAACCAGCACGGGCAATCGTTCTGAAACGCGACAAAAAGACATACGGGAAGGGAATCATTGCGGTGGTCTCGGCCGGAACCAGCGACATTCCAGTGGCCGAGGAAGCTGTCGTCACCGGTGAAATCATGGGCAACGAGGTTGAGCGGCTCTACGATGTCGGCGTGGCCGGCATTCATCGTCTGCTCGCAAATCGCGGCGCGTTGATCCGGGCGCGTGTGGTTATCGTTTGTGCCGGGATGGAGGGTGCATTGCCCAGTGTCGTCGGCGGGTTGGTGGGGGTGCCGGTGATTGCCGTTCCAACCAGCGTGGGTTATGGCGCTGCTTTCAAGGGCGTGGCGGCGTTGTTGGGCATGATGAATTCCTGCGCGTCGAATGTGAGCGTGGTCAATATTGACAATGGATTTGGGGCGGGGTATGTGGCGTCGTTAATTAATCGGTCGTGATGGCCAATCTTCGCTCGGCCCCACGCAAACTTCTTCGTGGAAATTCGCTCTCGTGGTTTACGCGAGCAAACTCACGCTTACCACAGCCAATCCAACAAACCAACCAAAACTCCAAAGAAACGCTTTCATAAACTGAACCCTCCGATCCTCTGCAAGGAAGAAACCCAGCTTACGGCCAAGAGTTGTCATGTTCTTGTCCTCCTGCCCACTTACTAACTGGTTAGTTAAATGATGAGATGCCGCGAAGGCGGGCAAGACTGTAAAGATTTGTAGCGGTTCGGCGAATATTCGTGAAAGTGGCCTGATGAGCACGGGCGTTTCGCCCGTCCAGCCGGGCGGGGCCGCCCTGTCTCCATTAGCGTTTCCGTTTTCGGCTCGGTTTAGGGCGCACTCGATCATCCTTAAACACACGCGCGAAAATCTTGTCGATGTTGCGCAGTTGCCGCTTCAGATCGAATGCATGCTCGATCTGCGGGCGCGGCACGCGACGGGTAATTTCTTTGTCTTTAAGAACCAGATCACGGAAATTCAGATCTTCTTTCCAAGCGCGCATGGCGTTCGATTGGACCATGCGATACGCGTCTTCGCGCGAAACTCCATGCTCGACCAGATCGAGCAGGAGCTGTCCGCTGAACACCAGCCCGCCTGTGCTCTCGAGATTACGCTTCATGCGCTCGGGGTAGACGAACATTGTGTCGATGAGGTTTGAAGTCTTTTGCAGCATATAATCGACCAGCGTGGTCGAATCGGGGATGATGACGCGCTCGACCGAGGAGTGTGAAATATCGCGCTCGTGCCACAGCGCGACGTTTTCGAATCCAGCCTGCGCATTCGAGCGAACTATGCGCGCCAGCCCGCTTATCTGCTCGAGGGTAACCGGATTTCGTTTGTGCGGCATGGCTGACGAGCCTTTTTGTTTTTCGCTGAAAAATTCCTCGGCTTCGCGAACTTCGGTGCGCTGCAGATGGCGAATTTCCGTGGCCATCTTGTCCAGGGTGCTGGCAATGACCGCCAGCGTTGCGAGGTAATGGGCGTGACGATCGCGCTGGATGACCTGCGATGAAACCGCCGCGGCTTTCAATCCCAGGCGGGCACAAATCTTTTCTTCGAGCTCGGGGCTGAGGTGGGCCAGGGTTCCCACGGCGCCGGAAAACTTGCCCACGCGCATATCCTCGGAGGCGCGTTCGAAGCGCTCGATGTTTCGTTGCGTCTCGGAATACCAATTAGCCAGCTTGAAGCCGAAGGTAATTGGCTCGGCGTGAATGCCGTGGGTGCGGCCAACCATAGGGATATCCTTGAACTCCCAGGCGCGGCGTTTGAGCACTTCGGAAAGCCGTTCGAGATCGGCAGCAATGATGGCAGATGCCTGCCCGATGAGCAGAGCCTGTGCGGTATCGACCACGTCGTTGGAAGTGAGGCCCCAGTGAAACCATCGCGCCTCGGGGCCGACGATCTCGGCAACTGCCGTGGTGAAGGCGATCACGTCGTGGCGCACCTCGGCTTCGATTTCGTGAATGCGCTGCAGGTTGAAATCGGCACGTTTGCGAATGGCGCTCGCAGCATCCTTTGGGACCATACCGGCCTCAGCGAGGGTTTCGGTGGCGGCAACTTCGACGGCCAGCCAGGTGCGAAAGCGATTTTCGTCACTCCAGATGCGGCCCATGTCTGGGCGGGTGTAGCGCGGGATCATGGGTGCGTGGCCTCCATTGTCTGTTCTGAATAAAACTAAGGACTAAGGATTCTAAATGCTGGGCGACCTCAGGGGCCAGCGACGCCTCGCTGCGCTTGCCGAACAATGCGGTGCCCGTCCGTCTTTCATCGAATGACTTTCGTTGTCAATATATATCGTGATACGATATGATTGTAAGGAAGATAAGTCTTGATACGATATAATTCGCCCTCATGGAAAGGTCGCTGACATTGGCCGATTATCAATCTCTGGCGGAGTTGCGCTACCAGATCCGCCACTTTCTTCATTTCAGCGAGCAAGCTGCGCGCGAAGCGGGGCTGGAGCCGCGACAGCACCAGTTGATGCTGACCTTAAAAGGCCTGCCCGCGGAAATACGTCCCAAGATTGGCGAACTGGCGGAGCGGCTGCAGATTCAGCATCACAGTACGGTGGAGTTGGTGAACCGGCTGGCTGCGGGCGGCTATGTGAAGCGGCATCGCGGGGGCGAGGATCGGCGTGAGGTGCTGCTTTCGTTGACTCCGAAGGGCGAGAAAATCCTGCGCACTCTGTCGCTTCATCACAAGGCCGAGCTGCGCATGCGAGGGCCGGCGCTGGTCGCTGCCCTGAAGCACGCCATGCAAAGCGACAGTGTTGTGCGACGCGCTCAAAAAACACGAGAAAGAACTAAGGATGCCAGATAGCAACAACAACGGAGATCCACCCCCAGCAACGATTGCGGCGACAGGAGAGCAGGTTGGAGACGTAAGACTGGCGGAACCGGCGCAGTTCCGCATGGTGTTGATATCTTTTCTTGCATCCGGCATCGGGCTGCTCGCGGGGCTGATTGCGTTCGTGCTGTACAAACTGATCGGCCTGTTCACCAACATTTTCTTTTACCACCGCTTCGTCGCTGAGTTCATAAGCGCGCGCCACAATCAGCTTGGGCTGTGGGTGATCCCGATTCCTGTGATTGGCGGAATCATCGTTGGCTTCATGGCGAAGTATGGAACGTCGAAGATTAAAGGGCACGGCATACCCGAGGCCATGGAGGCGGTGATGATGAACCGCAGCCGCATTGAGCCGCGGGTTGCGATCCTGAAACCGATTTCCGCAGCGATTGCCATCGGCACCGGCGGCCCTTTTGGGGCGGAAGGACCGATCATTCAAACTGGCGGCGCGGTTGGTTCGCTGGTCGGGCAGGCGTTTCACACTACGGCTTCCGAACGTAAGGTGCTGCTGGCGTGTGGAGCGGCCGCAGGCATGTCGGCGACTTTCAACACGCCTATCGCGGGCGTAATCCTTGCCATCGAACTGCTTTTGTTTGAATTCAAGGCACGGTCATTTATTCCTCTTGTGATCGCGAGCACATTGGCCACCGCAGTTCACATGCAGCTGTTTGGAGCGGGCCCGATGTTCCAGGTCACGCCGATGGATTTTGGAATTCCGAAGGCGTTGCCGTTTTACCTGTTGCTAGGTCTGGTCTGCGGATTAGCTGCAGTCGGATTCAGCAAGTCGCTCTACTGGATGGAAGATCAGTTCGAGAAACTGCCGGTCGATGAACTGTGGTGGCCCGCGATCGGGGCTCTGGGCCTGGGAATCATCGGGTATTTCGTGCCGCGAGTTTTGGGCGTGGGTTATGACACGATCGGTGACATCCTGAATGCCAATCTGGCCTGGAAGCTGTTGCTCGTCGTGATGGTTGCAAAAGACGCGGCGCTGGTCATCTCGCTGGGATCGGGAACATCCGGTGGACTGCTGGCTCCCATGTTTATGTCCAGCGCGGCCATGGGCGGCTTGTTTGCCATGGGAGTAGATCGAATTGTTCCCGCGGCGAACTTATCGGTGGGAGCTTTTGCGTTAGTCGCGATGGGTGCGGTTTTCGGCGCGGCGTCTCGCGCCACGTTCACATTTATTATTTTTGCATTCGAAATCACCCGCGATTACAACTCGGTACTGCCGCTGATGCTAGTGAGCGTCATCGCAGACGGCATCGCGATGTGGCTCATGCCGAGGGCTTCGATCATGACGGAGAAGCTGGCGCGGCGCGGACTACACATTCATCAGGACTATGAAGCTGACGTGCTGCAGCAGGTCAGGGTTTCCGAAACCATGGATCCAGATATACCGACGCTTCCCGCTTCCATGAAAGTTAGCGACCTGTCTGACTTGATCGCGCGACGTGATCCTTCGGTCAGCCGCCACCAGGGAATGCTTATTCTGGATTCCGATGGCAAGTTGGCTGGCGTGATCACGCGCGGAGATGTGATGCGCGCTCTCGACGCGGACCCGAATGGGGCCGCGAGTGTGTTGGATGCTGGAACGCGCCAGGTTGTAGTCACGTTTCCGGACGACACTCTGCATGAGGCGTCCGTGAAAATGCTGCGCAACAATATCGGGCGCTTGCCGGTTGTGGATCGGAACGATCCTCGGAAAGTGATCGGGTACTTGGGCCGTCCGGGGATCATGGCCGCGCGGTCGCGCCGTCTGGACGAAGAGCATGTGCGCGAGCCGGGCTGGATCAAGGGCGTCTAGGCGCTCCTGCAGCGTTTGGCCACTCCACGCAAGATCCTTCACCCGCTGCCGCCGGCTCAGGATGACGTCTTTGCTTTGAGCCGGTTCAGGATGACGTCTGGGAAGAATTACCATTGGGAAATCTCAGTGATCGGTTGATACGGGAGCGTCCTCCAGCCACGATTTGGTTTCGTGAGCGGACGTGTCGGCCTTCGCTGCCTCGATTAGGGGCTTCAAAGCGCGCACCGAAATGCCGAGCGTGCCGCCGGAGAAGCCGTCGATATAGGCCGCGTTGACGCCGATCACTTCGCCTTTCGAGTTGAAGACCGGTCCGCCGCTGCCGCCGTGCGCCGTAGGCGCGTCGTAGATAAGTTTGTCGCCAACCACATCTCCCAAATGTCCGCAGGTTGAAGATGGCCGGATTAGCGAGAGAGCGGCCAGTTCGTCAGCGGCTCCCTGATCATCCCGACGGTAGGCCAGACGTTCGTAGACGGCGGGAGGTGATTTCGCCACCATGCCCACGACGCCCATTGGATATCCAACGACCGCAACCAGTTCGCCGGGATTCGGAATATCGGCGGCCAGAGGAAGAGGTTGAAGCTGATGCACGGCCCGCGTATCTTCAACAGGAAGCGGGGCGATGCGGAGAATGGCCAAGTCCCCCTGAGAGGACAGGACGGCCGGAATAATGTTTACCGGCGTAGGTAGTCCGGGGAAAAAAGCTAACAATTTTTCTAGGCGCGGCGTTGCTCCCTTCCGGATCAACGACTCGGACTGCGAATCTTCATACCAGGGCTCGGCTACGTGACGATTGGTGGCGAGCAGTCCGTCGGAAACCACGAAGCCGGTGCCGGAAATGCGCGCGCGAAACTCGGGCTGGTGGCCGGGAAATCCGACACGATAAACGCCGAAAATAAAACAGATGGAATTTCGATAACGGTGCAAGACCAGAGCGGGCATGGCCTGCTCTTGCTCAAGTTGTTGCACCTGATGTCCAAGCCGCAGCACTTGGCGTTGTAAATCATCGGTTTCGGTTTTCGTGGGATCGATCTTCTGAACGTTGGCCTGCTCGAGATCACGCTGGTGCGCGGCCGGAGAGAAACTGACCATCGCAATCAGGCCAACCAGCAGGCACACTCCGAGAACCGCTTCGAGCATCCGTTGCCAGAGGGTACAGACACGCTCCTCGCGAATTTGTGAATCAGTTTCGGCCATGAGTCCCTTTTTGCACGGTTGCCGCGGCCAGTTGGAGGGGGAATCTTGCGCCCAGTTGCCGGATGTGTGAGGCTCTATTCTGCGCCTGGCGTTGTACAGTTCCTACGGTACGGAGGACGATGTACAACTGGAGTGAGCGAAAGGTCCTGCCTGAAAGGACTTAGCTCGTCTCGTCGGGCAACAAAGCGTTTTAAGGCTAGGCAAAGATATCCACGGAGGTTTCTCCTGGATATAAATTTCGAGTCCAGGCTTGACGACTTGAGGCCAGAGCGTCTTCGGCGGATTCCGCCGACACGATAGTTCCGGCAATGGCAACGCTGTGTTTCGGCTCAGCTGGCAAGGTGGGGTGCAACCATGGACGGGGCGAATTCGCATGGCGCTTCTGACGAGTCACTCCGATTCTGGGTCTTGCTAAGTCGGCGATGAGTTCTTCGAGCATCATGTATCCGCCAGCGCTCATGCGCATAAACTCCAGCGAGATTCCCTTACGATCCCGAACTGCCTTTACATGCGCCATGGCTCGGAAGAACCACGAGTTCACTTTTAGCAGGATCTCCGTACATGCGCCGAGGTCGAATGGCGAGGTGGTTTCGATGTTTTCGATGCAGCATCCGCCGCGACCCAAATCGCGGATCGTACCGCCGAGCAGGGCTCCGTTCAAAGGAAGACTTGTGATTTGCGCGTGACCGTTGCAGGCGTAACGCGTCATGCGACGACGGTCGACGCCAGCGGCAAGCGACTCGTTTGCTTTTTTCTCCGGGGACATCGATGCATCCATGGTAGCGTGCCGGTAGCGGCTCGCCAATGCCCGGAAAGTACCCCATTTTGCGGAACCGAAGTAACTGATTTTCTTTAAAAGTGGGAGGATGGTTAGGACTCTTTGACGCCCAGGCGTTTGGCCATTTCTTTGTAGAGAAAGCCCTCGCCCAGCCGGTACGGCTGGATCCATTCGCCGTCGATGACGAATTGAGGGATAGCGCGCTTGCCCGTGCGTTTTATCACTTCGTCAGCCGCTCCGGGGGTTGCTTCGATATCGATTTCCTGGAACGCGATGTTGTGCTCTTTTAGAAAGCGCTTGGCTTCGCGGCAATCCGGGCACCAGAAAGCGGAATAAACGGTCACTTGCATGGTCCCATCTAGATGCTGCTATCGGGCGGAAAGTCGCAGCTCCGGACGAAGGCGTCCGGGTATGCGTGCTAATTATTCAATCTTCGCAATCCCCGGGGCGACGTTCGGGAACTTCGCGATCACCGCGGGATCGTGTCCGGGAATGATGAGGCCAGGACGGCTGGCGATTTGTTTCATTCGATCCTGTGCGCGCAGGTTCGACGCGGCATCGAGCGTTTCTGCGATTGGGACGTGCTTCTCGAGATTCTCGTAGAGATACATGTTGTCGCTGGCCAGCACCACCGTTCCCGCGCTGGTATTCACTCCGATGTATTGCGAGGCGTAGGTATGGCGGCCGCCGGTGTAGCAGGTAATGCCAGGGAGAATTTCCTTAGCGTCGCCATCGACCATGCCCACACGGCCCTGCGTGTTCAGCTTTACCAGCGTAAGCACATCGTCGGCATCAATGCCGTCGTGAGCTTCTTTGGTTTGCCAGGCTTCGCCGGCGTAATACTGCAACTCATCTTTCTGAATCCAGATGCGGGCGTTGGGAAACAGGTCCATGCCGTCGGCGTGGTCCCAATGCATGTGGCTGATGATGACGTCGGTAATGTCTTCAGGCTTGAGACCGAGCGGTTTTAGCGTCTCGGAAGGCTTGACGAAATTATTGACGTGCCAATCCTTGAAGAAACGATCGTGATAGAAACCGGAGTCAAGAAGAACATTGCGTCCGTTGCCGCGGATGAGCCAGATCATCATGGCGATATCGAGTTTTCGGTCAGCGCCGGCGTCGGGTACCAGTTCGGAAACCGGGAAGCCGGGCAGCGTGGCGTAACGAATGGCATAAATCTCGTATTGCGGTTTCGATTGCGCAGCCAGGGGAGCGATCGCGAGCGAGGTGAAAACTAGAAACAGCAAAATGCGATGCAGGCTCATGAAGAATTCCTTGGAGTTGCAAAGAACAGCTATTCTCGCACACGCAAGACTCCCATGCCCTGGACGCCCCACGTCCGGGCGAATCTCGGACAGGGTTCGCAAAATTAGGCAGTCTCTGCCGAGTCGATTGCGTCCGTTCTTGCTCAGACATCGTCGCTAAGCCTCATTTTATTGAACAGCCGACGTGGTCAATCGCGGCTCCGGTAAGCGGACGCCGCATCTGCATTGACAAACCGACCCTGGGCGCACTCTGGGACGTATAGCCTGCGTTCTGGCCATGATTCTGCTCTCAGAACCATCCAGAATCGATCTGCACTGGGAACTAAAGTTGTAGACGCCGTTGCCGATCTATTCAATGAGTTGAATTCCAAGGCGTACATCCGTGCCGCCTGAGTAACAGAGGAGATTCTTCATGTCCGTTTCAGGTATTTCCAGCAGCAGTCTTTTCGATTTGCTTGAGTCTGCCAGCCCACAGAGCCAGAAACAACAGGTGCAGCAAGAGGTCCAAAAGTTAGGGCAGGACTTGTCGGCGGGAAACCTTTCGGCGGCGCAGGCTGATTTTGCAACCTTGCAGAAGGATGCGCCGCAGACTGCGTCCACTTCACAAAACAACAACCCCATTGCTCAGGCTTTCCAGCAATTGTCCCAGGATTTGCAATCGGGAAACCTGTCCGGGGCGCAGCAGGATTTTTCAACCATTCAGCAGGATCTTCAAAGCCAAAGTAGTGGGGGCGGGCACCACCACCATAGCCACGCGCAGGATTCCAGCTCGTCGTCGCAGCAAAATCCTCTCGCGCAATTGTTCAGCGAATTAGGACAGGCGCTGCAGTCTGGCAACTTGTCGGCGGCGCAGCAGGCGTACACCTCGCTGTCGCAGGATTTCCAATCGACATCAGGCAGCACAGCTCCGGTTAATTCGTCGACGGCTTAGTGGCTGCGCCTCAGCCGAGATACTGCCAATCCGCGCGAGATCCTTCGTGGCCTCGCGGCCACTCAGGATGACGTCAAGTTCAAGAGAAAGACGTCATCCTGAACCCGGCGCAAAGAATTAGGCGCCAAAAGGATTTCGCTCAGACCCGCTGCAGCTCACGCAGCGTGCGTTCATTCACAACGTTCCCCGTGTTCAGCGTGGAAGCCGGCTCAAACAGCACGACCCAGCATTCCTGCTCGGCTACGGGACGGTGCTCCACTCCGCGCGGCACTACAATGAACTCGCCTTCTTCCAGCCAGACGTGGCGGTCGCGAAACTCCATCCGGAAACGGCCCTTCGCCACCAAAAACATTTCGTCTTCGTTCTCATGATGGTGCCAGACGAACTCCCCAGTGAACTTTCCGAGCTTCACCATTTGACCGTTCAGCTCGGCCGCGATGTGCGGTTTCCAGGATTCTTGGATATGGGCAAATTTCTCGACAATATTTACTTTTTCCATGTTTTCCTCTCGGCAGACCTGTCCCACTAGTGAAGTCACAGACGCAATGGCTTATAGATGCACGACCGTGCGGTTAGCTTCACGTGGAGCCACTGTCCAATCCCCTGGAACGTTTGCAGCGCCCGCTCGTACATAACATTTGTTCAGGCACGGATAACGATCTTTAAAGTGCCTCGTCTAACCGATAACTGATTCATACTAGAGAACGGGAGCAGGCATATGATTTCAGCAAAAGCAAGCTACTGGATGGCGGTAGGCATATTGGCTTTATTCGTCAGCAATCATCTCGCGGGCCGCTATGAAAATGAAGTCGGCCGCTTTGCGACTCGGTCGATCGCGGCAGTCGAACAGATTTCGGCTCAGGCGACCCGGTTGATGGCCTCGGCGGAAATGATGCTCGGTGCTGGCGGGACCCGCTTCGTTCGCGCGCAGAACGCGATGGCTTGCGCCCAGACTCGCCTGGCCTCGGCGCAAACCATGCTTGCGAGCCACGAGGCGGCCATGGCCAGGGTTCAAGCCGAGCACGAACAGCTGGTGGACTTGCAGCAACTACGAGGCACGATCGTGTGTCCGCGCCAGAATCTGAGAATAGCCATGCCTCGGCTGCACGGAGATGGAACGATCTAAGAGACAGGAGCCGAGCGAATCTCGGCAGCCGAACGGCAATAGCACGATTCGGTCAAAGAATCCGGATCGACGCCAGCCACGAGAATGTTTCCGCTTTCTTTTTCTGCTTTCGCCAGTCAAAATTGAACATCCGAATCTCTTGCTGGAGGACTTCATGCAGGAAACCGCGCAGCAGTACATCCAACGCATTCTCGGGTTCGTCGATGGCAAAGATCCGTTGCAGGTCCAGCGCGATACGCCGAAGAAGCTACAAAAGCTGCTCAAACCCCTGAGCAAAAAGCAGCTGACGCAACGCCCAGGGCCAGGAAAATGGTCGATCGCGGAAATACTGGCGCATCTGGCCGACGCGGAGCTGGTCGGCGGTTGGCGCATGCGTCTGATCGTGGGCAACAACGGCGTATCGGTGCAGCCTTTTGATCAGGACGTCTGGGCCGAGACATTCGCCTATGCGAAACGCGATCCTGCGGCTTCTCTCGAAGCCTTTCGCGTGCTGCGGGAGAACAATCTGG
>JBEKGG010000105.1:0-14416 GCA_050012915.1 Terriglobales bacterium
TGATGCTCGGAATACGAAGCAGATCTTTGAGTTCGTTTAAGAATCGCGTTTGATTCGAACGAGCGTAATCCACTGCCGGGGAAGCCATAGATATGTCCCTTTCTTTCGATTGATCTTGTAGGAATACCGATGAGACCGTTAAGTATACCTGAAGCGGCGGTGCGAGTTCGCGATGCGATATCCTGCAGAATGTGACGGAAGGCGCGGCCTCAGAGGAAGAACGACAGCGGGTTGGATTGTGCTGCGAGTGCGTGCACTCGCATCGGATCCAGTCGCCGAGGGGATCAGTGTTTTATCGCTGCAAGCTTTCGGATCGCGATCCGAGCTTCGCGAAATATCCTCGGCTGCCGGTTCTCCGATGCGCTGGCTATGAGCGGAAGGTCTAGCAGTCGTGACCTGACGCCGTTCCTACGAAAGAATCCTCCGCAAGATACAATGCCCCTGCATCGCCGTGATTGGCAATGCAGTGGCTTCAAACATGTCTGCCAGGACGAAATCCGGCTACGAACAGCAGGACACGGGTAATGCACCAGGACGATCTGGTGTCCTGCAACGGGTCGAAACCTTTCTGTCAGCCTCGCCTCGGATGCGCAATTTTGCCTTTTGCCTTTTGCTGGCGGTGGCGACGTTTGCGGTTTACAGCCCTGCCTTTGGGCACCCTTTCATTTTTAATTATGACGACGACAACTACGTAATCAACAATGCGCATGTGCAGGCGGGGTTGACCTGGCAAACGATCCGATGGGCTTTGACCTCGACAGACACAAACTGGCATCCGGTGACCTGGTTTTCGCACGCGCTGGATTGTGAACTCTACGGTCTGAATCCCGAGGGGCATCACATCACCAACGTGCTGTTCCATGCGCTGAACGTTGTGTTGCTGTTTTTGCTGCTGGCGCACGCGACTCGCGCTCCGGGCCGTAGCTTTCTCGTGGCGGCCCTGTTCGCGATTCATCCCATGAATGTCGAGTCCGTCGCGTGGATCGCTGAACGCAAAAATGTGTTGAGCACATTTTTCTTTCTGCTCACGCTCGGCGCTTATGGCTGGTATGCCCTGAAGCCAGGCATCAAACGCTACCTGGTCGTGACTGCCCTGTTCATGCTCGGGTTGGCTTCGAAGCCCATGGTCGTCACTCTGCCTTGCGTACTACTGCTTCTCGATTTTTGGCCGCTACGGCGAATTCAGAGATGGACGCCGTCAAGTGCTGAATCTGTGTTGCCTGTGCCGCAGGCTCCGCTCTCACGTTTGATTCTGGAAAAATTGCCGCTCCTGGCGCTGTCTGCGGGCGCGAGCGCGGTCACGGTTTTTGCGCAGCGCTCGGGCGGAGCCATGCGTCTGGTGCTTCCTCTCAGTGTGCGTTTGGAAAACGCAATCTACGCTTACGCGCTGTATGTGTGGAAAGCATTCTGGCCGGCTTGGCTGGCAGTGTTCTATCCCCACCCCGGCGCTAATCTCGCGACGTGGCGATTCGCGCTGGCGGCGTTGTGTGTGCTCTCGGTGAGCGCGCTGGTTTGGTGGCAGCGTAGCGCCCGGCCATACCTCATTATCGGATGGTTGTGGTTTCTGGGCACGCTCGTCCCTGTAATCGGACTTATTCAGGTGGGCGAGCAAGCGATCGCGGATCGCTATGCCTACGTTCCGCTGATTGGAATTTTCGTCATGGCGGTGTGGGGCGCTACTGATTTGGCGGACAGCAGGCAAATCAGTTTCCGTACGCGGGAAAAAATAGCCGCAGTCGTCCTGGCAGTTTTCGTACTTTTCACCTCCGACCAACTGCGCTATTGGCGGAGCGCAGTGGATCTCTGGGCGCACACTGTCGAGGTTACAAAAGATAATTTCCTTGGCGAGCAAAACCTGGGCGCGGCGTTCCTGGCGGCGGACCGTTACCCAGAGGCTTTGCCGCATTTCCAGAAGGCGGTGCAGCTCAGGCCTCACGATGCGGGCGCTCATCTGAATCTCGCCGGAGACCTCGCCCTAAGCGACCGGCCGCGGGATGCAATTCCTGAGTATGAGATCGCCATTCCTTTGGTGTCCGATCCCGGCACACGGGAGACGGCCTACGCTACGCTCGGCCGGCTGTATAGCCAAGTGGGAGACTATGCCAAGGCGCGCACCAGTTTTCAGGAGGCGTTGCGGATCGATCCGCAACGTTCTGACGCCAAGGACTGGTTAGCGAAAGTCGAGCTTTCCGACGCCATGCGGAATGTCGCCGAATCTCCCTCCGGCGAAACTTATTTCCGGCTAGGCCAGGCGCTGCAGCAGGAAGGCCGCACTGTGGAAGCGCAGGCGATCTATAAGCAAGCGCTGAAGCTCGATCCGAAACTTGAAGAAGCGCGAAAGGCGCTGGATGGGTTGGATCAGCAGGGCAAGTAAAAACCCGTCAGTTCTAAAATCGCTCTGGCGAAAAAGCTGAAAGCTCGTAGTCCGGTTTCGTGACGGTGATTACTTGGGCCATGACATGCGCCGTGACGGGCGTTAGCAAGATTCCATCTCGGAAGTGCCCGGTGGCTACAAAATATCCGGGCGTGGTGGTTGCGCCGAGAATGGGTAAATCGTCTGGCGTTCCCGGCCTGAGTCCGGCCCACGCCTCCAAAACCCGTGCTTCTTCTAGCACGGGAACCAGGCGAATTGCGGCCTGATGCAATCGTTGAATCGTGTCCGGATCGACGCGCTTATCGAAGCCGGCTTCTTCGAGCGTCGAGCCGATCACAATTCGTCCATCACTTCGCGGCACCAGGTAAACCTCGGGAGTGCGAATCACGTGACGCACGACATCGTAACGAGCGCAGGCCACGGCCAGCATCTGTCCCTTGACCGGGCGGGTAGGGAAGCGATGCGCGGAGAAACCCCCGGCCCACGCGCCCGCGCAATTCACCACGCAGGGCGCGGTGTAGCGAGTTCGATCGGCCTGGATGCCGGCGACCCGATCGTCGCAAAGTAGCAAATCAGTTGCGGCGGTGCCGGAAGAAATGTCCACCCCGCGATGTTTGGCCGCCTTCAGCGCCGCGGCGACCAGAGCGCGCGGATCGACGCTGCGTTCTTTTAAGTAGACGACCGGACTTTCGATTTGGACTAGCTCTGGCTCGAGTTCGCCGAGCGGTGCGGGCAGCGGGTTCTCGTCTCGAAACTCAGCGTGCCCGGAGAGATCGGGAGCAAACAGAAGCGTGCCCTGATCTCGGAGGTCAACCTTCATCCCCGATTCGTCTTGCAGTTCTTGGACAAATTCGGGATACATTCGTGCACTTGCCGTAGCCAGCGATTGCAGCGCGGCCGGCGTTTCCAAAAAGCAGTCGGCGAGCATTCCCGCGGCCGCGTGGGAAGCTTCCCGGCCGGGTTCTCCGCGTTCCACTACCAAAACTCGCAGGCTTCTTTTGCGCAAAGCGATCGAGAGCGAGAGCCCGATGATGCCACCGCCCACGACAATGACATCCCAGGTTTTCACCCTTGCATTGTAAGAGAGAGCACCCCCGTTTTCGTGGGAAGGAATTTCTGGCGGGAGACGCAGCGAGGAGACGCAGCGGAGCTACGTCTCCACGGACCGTAGAACATTGCTTGCAATGTCTCAGAATGGCGGACCCGGAGAGACTTGAACTTGAGGCGTTTGCGGGCGTGAGCGAAGCGGGAGCCCGCAGCCGAAATCCCGAGCGTAGTGAGGGATCTGGAGCAAGATAATGGCGGACCCGGAGAGACTTGAACTCCCAACCCCTGCGTTCGAAGCGCAGTGCTCTATCCAGTTGAGCTACGGGTCCGCGCTGGGTTAGAAAATAAGCGTATCAGGTCTGGCCCGCCGATGTCGCGTCTGCAATTCGGGCTCGCGAATTTCGCGCCGCTCGATTTTCATCGGAGAGCCCGCACTGGACAGACCGGGCATCTTCCTGCCATGCTCGGTTCGAAATATGTCCTATCACGTTGTCGCTTTGACCATGGCGCAAGTGCGGCAGGGAGCGCTTGATTTCCAGCGCGAATTGGGCTCCGTTTTGAGCGACGCGCCTCAACTCAAGGTGTATTCCGCCAGTCCGTTTGATCTTGAGGAACGCCGTCGCGTCAAAGATCGCTTTGGCGGAGACATCGTTTATTTCTTCAATGACGTGGCATATCAGGAAAGCCAGCGTCTTGCGTTGGACTTGCGGTTCATCGCGGAGATCGCGGAAGAAGAACTGCCGCGCCGCCGCGCCGTGGTGGTCGGCATGCCTGAGTCGAAAATCGGAGTATGACAATGTCCGTCAACCAGGAAGGGGCAACATCCTTTTTGAACCTTCGTGCCCTCAGGGGTTGATGAACTTCAATCCCTAAACCACAGAGGACACGAAAGTTCACCAAGGAGGGGTATCGTGGCTCGGCACTTTAGTCTCAAAAGGCATTGCAATATTTTGCAGCAATCCGGCTTTTGCCATGTATACTTGGTCCAGCTAAGTTTGACTCACACGCAACTGAAAGTCGGCACGCCAACCAGCGTCACCCCTCTCACTAGCAGCGAATCTTCTCAGCACAATTCAAAATAGAAAAAGGAACTTCAATGTCAGAAACAGGAACAGTAAAGTGGTTTAACGACGCGAAGGGCTATGGTTTCATCAGCCGTCAGAGTGGCGAAGACGTATTCGTGCACTTCTCGGCGATTCAGGCGGGCGGTTTCCGCAGCCTGCAAGAAGGCCAAGCCGTACAGTTCGACGTCACCAAAGGCCCCAAGGGCTGGCAAGCTGAGAACGTTCAAGCTGTCTAGTAGCAAAGAACGATGCCTGTAATTCGCAAGAATTACGGGCATTTTTGTGCTTTGAGGACGGCACTCGCCATAGCACATTCGTGCCATTCCCAACTTTCGAACATCGGGCTATGTTGATGCTGGACAGTTTCTCGGGGGAGGAACCTGTTCGAGCGATTCGTCCCATGACTGTAAAGTCTGGGACGTTTTGTTTTGTGGGTGAAATTACAGAAGGACATTCTTCGTCTAGCCGCGCGAAGAGATGGTGCGCCCGGAGAGATTCGAACTCCCGACCCTTTGGTTCGTAGCCAAATGCTCTATCCAGCTGAGCTACGGGCGCAACGCGTTACCGCCAGCGGAGTTTTGATTATAGCGGAAACTTCTTGGTTGATGAAGGCGGAGCATCCCATCGAAATTGCCGAGAACTCCCGTTGCCGACGCCACACAGTTCTCATCTACAGCGATTACCTTAGATCGGCACTAAATATTTCTTTCTCGCGATTTCAACAGACTTCTGGCATGAATCATGCCTTCCCGGACGGACGTAAATCTTTCTCGACACTGGCAATTCCTACGCAGTTATTCTCGACCAGCGGCCTTGTATTTCAGCCGTTTAGAATTGGCAAATCGGGTGCTACAATACGCCCAGACGAAGTGGCGCGCAACGGGGCGCCCTTGAAGATAAACTTCGGCCAGAGGTTTTCTTGGACGCCCCTTGCATTTTCCCTTCTACTCACTCTGCACTTTCATCTGGCCGACGGCAGCCCTCCCCAGACTGCAGGTCGGCAGTTGAACTCGTCTGCCCTGAAACTCAGCCGCAGTAACCTACCCCACATTACTCCTATTGCTGGATTCGCTACGCCAGGACGAGCCTTTCCTGGATGTCCATTCCGGCTTGCCGCAGCAAGCCCGCGATAACCGGCTCTTTGAAGCGTGAAGCGTCGAACTCGACGCGCACAATTCGCTCTTTCGGATCAAGCCGCATGCGGCGAATGCCATAGACTTCGCGCACGCCGTCGAGAGCGCGCATCTCCGCTTCTCCCGGCGCAGAACCGTAACGGTAGGCGACTTCGAATTGTGTCATGCGGTTGGTTCCCTCCTTCTGCTCTTCAAAGATACAACAATCGACAACGCAATGAACGAAGCAGCAGGAATCGAAGCGAGGTGACGCGAATCTAACTAACGTCATATCCTAAGGGTGAGCGGTGGGCGAGGTTCGCCCGATTCGCTTTGCAGCATGATCGATGATCGCTTCCAATCCGCAACAGTGGTGAAGGATCCGGTATGCGGGATGAACGTAAACCCCGCGACGGCGAAACATCGTCTCGAACAGGCGGGAACGTCTTACTATTTTTGTTGCGCGAACTGCGCCGAGAAGTTCAAAGCTGATCCGGGGAAATATCTGGCTCCGCCTTCGCACCCTGATTCATCCAATCTGATTACGCTGGGCACTCCTGCCGTTCCACCGATTTCTGCGGCGGCGAATCAGCCGTCTCAGAATCAGCCTGCCGCAGATCAAGTGAACTACGTTTGCCCGATGTGCTCCGAAGTTCATGCCAGTAAGCCTGGACCGTGTCCGAGTTGCGGCATGGCACTCGAGCGGGAAACTCCGATTGCCGCGAAGCGCACCGAGTATACGTGCCCCATGCATCCCCAGATCGTGCGGCCGGGTCCGGGATTTTGTCCGATCTGCGGCATGGCGCTCGAACCGCGTACCGTCACTGCGATCGAGGAAGAGAATCCAGAATTGCGCGATATGACGCGTCGCTTCTGGGTGAGCGTCGCCCTTACTGTGCCGCTGTTGGCCCTCGCAATGATGGTGATGGTTTTTACTGGAGGCGGACTGGGGGTACATGCCACGTCGTCGACGGGACTGGCGCCCTGGATCGAGTTGGTATTAGCGACCCCGGTCGTCCTGTGGGGCGGATGGCCGTTCTTTCAGCGCGGCTGGGCCTCCATCGTCAACCGCTCGACCAACATGTTCACGCTCATCGCCATGGGCACGGGGGTGGCCTACCTTTTCAGCCTGACCGCGACCGTCTTCCCGAGAATGTTCTCCGCATCATTCGGCGGAGTTGACCAGGGCGGCATGAATGGCGCGCCGCCGGTTTATTTTGAAGCTGCTGCGACCATCGTCACTCTCGTGCTTCTCGGCCAGGTGCTTGAACTCCGCGCCCGCAGCCGCACTGGCGCCGCGATTCGAGCGCTGCTTAATCTTAGCCCCGACACGGCGCGCATTCTCCGCGATGGCACGGAGCGTGACATTCCTCTGGATCAAGTAAAGGCGGGCGACCGGTTGCGAGTGCGTCCGGGCGAAAAGATTCCAGTCGACGGCGTGGTTCTCGAGGGGATGAGTTCGGTTGACGAATCGATGATCACTGGAGAATCGATCCCTGTTTTGAAAGAGCCCGGCAGTCGAGTGATCGGTGCGACCGTCAACGCCACGGGCTCGTTCATCATGCAAGCCGAGCACGTGGGCAAGGAAACCTTGCTTGCGCGCATCGTCCAAATGGTGAGTCAGGCACAACGGAGCCGCGCTCCCATTCAGCGCCTGGCCGACCGAGTGGCTGCGTGGTTCGTCCCGGCGGTAATCGGAATCGCGGCCGTGACGTTTATTGTTTGGAGTTTCTTCGGACCTGAACCGCGCCTTGGCCACGCATTGGTGAACGCTGTGGCTGTGTTGATAATCGCGTGTCCATGCGCGCTCGGGCTCGCTACGCCCATGGCAATCATGGTCGGCACCGGGCGCGGGGCGCGCGCCGGCGTCCTCATTAAGAACGCCGAGGCATTGGAGATTCTCGAGAAGGTAAACACGTTGGTCTTCGACAAGACGGGCACGTTGACCGAGGGCAAGCCAACGGTTGAATCCGTGATCGCAGTTTCTGGAGGCAATGAAACCGAACTCGTCCGTCTCGCGGCGAGCCTGGAGCAGGGAAGTGAGCACCCGTTGGGATCGGCAATTGTGGCTGCGGCCAAAACGAACAATATCAATTTGGCCAGCGCTACCGATTTTCAATCACGTACGGGACTTGGAATCAGCGGCAAAGTGGACGGGAAAATTATTTCAGTCGGGAACGATAAATTCCTGCAGGAAACTGGCGCTTCGATTGATGCGCTTAAGCATGACGCAGCCGAACTTCGCCGGAACGGCCAAACCGTCATCTTTGTTGCGGTAGATGGCCGGCCTGCTGGATTGATTGGAATTGCCGATCCCATCAAGCCATCTACTGCGCAAGCGCTTCGCGATCTGAAAGCGGCGGGATTACGGATCGTGATGCTGACCGGCGATAGTCGCGGCACCGCCGAAGCCGTAGCCGCCGAGCTTGGCATCGACGAATTCGAAGCGGAAATCCTGCCGGATAAAAAGTCGGAGGTGGTGCGCCGCCTGCAACAGCGGGGGCGCACCGTTGCCATGGCGGGCGATGGCATCAACGACGCTCCGGCGCTGGCCCAAGCGGACGTAGGAATTGCAATGGGCACGGGTACGGATGTCGCCATTGAAAGCGCTAGCGTGACTTTAGTGAAGGGCGACCTGGCGGGGATCGTACGCGCACGAAAGCTCAGTCAGGCCACGATGCGCAACATTCGGCAAAACCTTTTCTTCGCTTTTATCTACAATCTGCTCGGCGTGCCGATTGCGGCCGGAGTGCTCTATCCGTTCTTCGGCCTGCTGCTCAGCCCAATTTTGGCGGCTGCGGCCATGAGTTTCAGCTCCGTATCCGTGATTACGAATTCGCTGCGTCTGAGAAATACGGAACTGTAGCCCCGTGTCTCGGATCAGTGCTGCGTCACGCCAGCGCGCTTCACTGATTCGACTTATAATCACGCGGATGGTCAGCTTTTCCTCACACCTTGACGCGGAGCAATCTGCTCTTCCCGTGGATCCGCGACAGCTTCACCTTCGCATCCACGCGATCAACATCTACGTCCGCGACCAGGATCAAAGTTTGCGATTTTACTTGGATCAACTTGGGTTCAGTCTGGTCAGCGATGTCCGCTTTGGATCCGGCCAACGCTGGGTTGCGGTTGCTCCACCGGACGGGAGTGCGGTGCTCTCGTTGGTTGCCCCTCAGCCCGACTCCAAAGCGTGTACGCTCATTGGCCGGCACACCCAAGTCGTATTCGTCACCGAAGACGTTGCCGCGAAGTATCGCGAATGGCGCGCGCGAGGAGTCCGGTTTCAATATACGCCGCGCCTCAAGCGGATTAAGTACGAGCGGCGGACTACAGCAAGTGACCATGCAGCAGGTCACGGCGAGCAAACGCCGATTTGGGGTGGAGTGTTCACGCATTTCAAAGATCTCGACGGAAACGTGTTTGCGCTGGTCAGCCTCGACGAGGAGAGTCGAGCCGTCGAAGCACAGCGCCACGCGGCTGCCGCGAAGCTGGAAGCCGAGCGTCGCGCTGTCCACGAACTGCAAATCGCCAAGCAAGTGCAGAACCGGCTTTTCCCGCAGACCCGGCCGCCTCTCGACACCCTTGACTATTCGGGGATTTGCGTCCAGGCTCGCCAAGTCGGCGGCGACTATTTCGATTTTCTTGATCTGGGCCGGCAGCGGCTCGGGCTGGTGGTGGGTGACATCTCAGGGAAGGGAATCGCGGCGGCACTTCTGATGGCCAATCTGCAAGCCAACCTGCGCAGCCAGTGCGCCATCGCGCTGGATGAACCGCAGCGCTTCCTGCAATCGGTCAATCGCTTATTCTATGAAAACTCGGTCGATAGTTCCTATGCCACCTTGTTTTTTGCTGAGTACGATGACAGGGCGCGCCGCTTGCGCTACGTGAATTGTGGACATCTGGCGGCACTCGTGTTCCGCAAAGATGGCACTCTGGAACGGCTCGACTCCACATCCACCGTGCTGGGGCTTTTCAGGGATTGGGAATGCTCAAGCGCGGAGCGCGCACTTTCCTCCGGGGATATATTCGCGCTCTACACCGACGGTATCACGGAATCGTTCAACGAGGCCGGCGAAGAATTTGGAGAGCATCGCCTGATCGACTCCGTGTGGCGATGTTGCGGGCAACCTTCGCCGGATCTGGTCGCGTCGATTGTGGAGGATGTCAGAAAGTTCAGTCCGCATGACCAGTTCGACGACATGACCCTGATTGTCGCTAGATGCAGATAGGGGTGCCCGCCTCAGATTTCACAGTCCGTCATCCTGACTTCAGCGTCCGTCATCCTATTCCACACTCCGTCATCCTGAAGGCCCGCCGCGCCGAGAATCGACGGACGCTGTTCTTGCAACGACAAATTTGTCTCCCTGATATCTTCCCTAATTGTCATAAGAACTACCGTGAAGCTGCAATGCGCTGCATTGCGAGGCGTCTACCAGAGGTTAGCCAATGACCTGCAACAGATTGATAGGAGGCCAGTTATGCCGATGGCGATCATTGCGTGATCCTGGCATCCCGTTTGCTAACGTCGATTGATGCCAATAAACTCTATCTCTACGATAGAGTTTGTGGCATACTTTGGGGCGCACTATGAAGATCTCGCAAAAAGGTTTGTACGCACTGCAGGCAATGATGATGCTGTCCCGGCACTATAATCAGGGCGCGATTCGCATTCGCGACATTGCCTATGAAGAGGGATTGCCGGAAAAATTCTTGGAGCTGATTCTTCTCGAGCTCAAGAACGCGCGCATGGTTGAGAGCGTGCGCGGCGCCAAGGGCGGATATCAGTTGCGGCGGGCGCCATCCGACATCCATTTAAGCGAAATTATCCGGCTGATTGACGGTCCGCTGGCGCCGTTTGGCGACGCTGACCAACTGCGTACCTTGATCAATCGCGACGACGAACATCGCGCGCTCTATCAAGTGTTCCTTGCGGTGCGCGATGCCGCAGCCAAGATTCTGGAACATACGAGCCTGGCCGACATCATGAATGGCAAGCGGGGGGACTCGTCCAAGTCCGGCAAGCGCAAGAAAAAGGGTGAGTCGAGCGTTCTGCCGATGGTTGTTCACGGGAATCCCGGCAGGGGCAAAGAGGAGTAAGCGCGAGATCACGAACAGATTGGTCTTCAAAGATCATGAATGCCGGCTGAAGTTGCAGTGGGGGTTGGCGCCGGCTTAGCTGGCCCCCGGGCAAATCCGTAGTGAATTCTGTGGTGTAGCACACCCGACTCCACGCGAGTCGGAAACAATAGGAGCGTCTACAAATGAGAGCAAGAAAGAAGTGGTGGTTTATCTCTATAATGTCCATCATGATAATCATGATGATTCCATTAACCGGGCTGGTTTCCGCCCAAACCGCTGCAGCGCCAGCAACAACCCCGAAGAAACGCGCTGTTCCGGCCAAGCCTGCCCCTGTCACGGCGAAGGAGGTTCAGGAGTTGAAAGAGGCCGTCTCCGCGCAGCAGCAGCAAATCAAGCAACAGAACCAATTAGTTGATCAGTTGAGGTCGCAGCTCCAGCAACTGCTCGATGCCACGCAGCAGGCCAACGCCAACGCGCAAAAGGCGGCAACGGGCGTTGACCAGGCGCAGAGCGCTGCGGCGCAAGCCCAACAATCCGCCACTCAGGCGCAAAGCCTGGCGAGTCAGGCTACCACCAACGTCGCGCAGGTGCAGAGCGCCCTTGCCCTCGTTGATACCAAGGCCCAGGACACAGGCAGGCAGTTGAGCGCCCTGGAAGCTCTGGTCGGCCGTTTTCGCTTGAGCGGTGACGTCAGAGTGCGCGGCGAATCCTACTTCCAGCCGGGAATTCCTGACGACAACCTGGCGCGCATCCGGGTGCGTTTCGGAATAGATGGTCAACTCAACGAAGACTTCGTCGGAGGCATTGCCATTGCCACGGGGGCGATCGGCAATCCAACCTCGACCAACGAGACTCTGACCAGCGACTTCGATCGCAAGACCATCGCGCTGGATCGGGGATTCATTACCTACAATCCGGTTGCTCATCACTGGCTGTCTCTCACCGGCGGAAAGTTTGCCTATACCTGGCAGCGGACCTCCGCTACTTTTGATCCCGACCTGAACCCGGAAGGCTTCGACGAAAAAGCTTCGTTCAATTTCACCGGGCCTTTGCAGAACGTCAACATTCAGGGCATCGAGCTCCTCTACAACCAAGCTAATGGAAAGCTGGGAATCGCTTCCCAGGATTCCTACGCCCTCGGCATGCAGATAGCAGGGCGGCTGGTTTTTGGACCTTGGACGGTTTCGCCTTCGTTCCTGAGCCTGAAGTGGAATCGTCCTGACGCGATTTTGAGTGCCAGCTCCTTCGTCACCGGAGCCACCAGTACCGGCTACCAGCCTGCCACGCCTACAGGTGGCACCACGCCCGCGCCGATTACTGGTCTCCCGGTACCCGGCGAAGGACCAGGTTGCGCCAAGGGCACGGGCTTCCCCGCCTACCCGCCTTGCGTCTTTGCCCCCAATGGTATGACCAACGCCACCTACGTGAGTTCCAACGGCACGGTCCACTTCTACTCCGGCTACAACTATGCGGATTTCATTATCCCCAACCAGATCCAGACCGGCATCACGCGTTTACCAGTCAATGTGTTGTTGGAGTTCCTCGACAACCTCGACGCGGAAAATCATCCGCTGGGCACGAAGGGGAATGTGCTTACCAACCTGGGAAGCCAAAACAAAGAGTATGGGTTTGACGCCAGCGTGGGCCAGGTGAAAAACAAGAACGATATTCAAATTGGCTACGCGTGGCTCCGCGAAGAACAGGATGCCGCGATCGCATCGTTCGTCGAAAGCGATCAGAGAGCACCCACCAATATTCTGCAGAACCGCATCTATGCTCTGTGGAAGCTGCGTTCCAACACCCTCGCCAGCTTTACATGGTGGCGTGGACGAACGCTGAACACTTATCTGGAAAACAACGCGGCTCTGTTCAACAACTACAGCGCCCTTCCGACGATCAGCAAGGCCGGACAGCAGGAGCCCTATTTGGACCGCCTGCAATTCGACCTGATCTACACCTTCTAGGCGGCAATTTGAGTCTAGGCGAATTGTATGTAAAACCAACTTGAGCTTAGGGCCCGAGAAGACGCTCCAGCCCTGGGGCCGTCGGTCAGCCAAGGCTTCACCGCCTTGGCTGGCTGCCTGGTTTCTGCAGTATACCGAAGAGCGTCCGTTGTTGGTTACGACCTTCAGACAACTCGGCGTCGAGGCCCTCGATGTTACTGGAAAGCCCAGTGGCCTCGTCCCGAGTTCTGAAAATCGAATGGAGAGATTTTTATGGGCGGTGGCAAGTTCAAGCTCTCACTTGACGGATGGGCAGTCGGCCTTGCGCTTCTGCTGGCGCTCTTAGTCCGGTTGAACATTCTTCCGAAAATTCCCTGGTAGTTGACTTCGCCCGCAAAGGGACGTTATGAACACTTCAGCCGCTATTGAGCAGCAGAAATCGACGAATCACTCCTCGGGTTTCTTAAATTTTATACCGGGCGTGATTCTGCTGGCCGCGATTGGATACGCTGGCAAATTCATCGAACAATCGATTTCTCGCTATGGCAAGAGCCATCACATCAGCCTGCCGAATATCGAGTACGTGCTGTGGGCCATCCTTATCGGTCTCGCGATATCGAACACCGTGCGCGTTCCTGAACTCTTCAAGGCGGGCATCGCAACCTATGAATTCTGGCTGAAGGTTGGCATCGTGCTGTTAGGCGCACGTTTTCTTCTCGGCGACGTCATCAAACTGGGAGGTCTGAGTCTGGTGCTGGTGGTGATTGAACTCGTCGTCGCCATTGCGCTGATGACTGCTCTGGGGCGCGCGTTCAAGCTCAGGCCGAAACTGATCACGCTCCTGGCTGTGGGTTCTTCGATCTGCGGCGTTTCAGCGATCATCGCGGCGAAAGGCGCCATTGATGCCGACGATGAAGATTCATCCCTCGCCATTGCCGCCATTCTGGCTCTGGGGGCCAGTGGATTAGCTGTGGACAATACGGCCGAAGCCGTGGCCGCGGGCGCCCTTTATTCTGACGCTGCGGGTAAGATTGCGGTTCTGGCCAAGACGGCCAGAAACGCAATGATTGGGTTTGTCGTTCTGGGCTATGCGATTTATTGGGCGAGTAAAGGACAAGCGCAAACCGTCCAGAACAAGGCTTTGTTTCTGTGGCAGAAATTTCCCAAGTTCGTTCTTGGATTCCTGCTGATTTCGCTCTTGGCCACGCTGGGCGTTTTCAGCAAAGATCAGATCGGCAGCCTGGCGAATTTGTCGCGCTGGGCATTCTTGCTGACATTCGCCGGCGTGGGACTGCGCACCAATCTGAGCGAAATGCGGAAGCAGGGGCTGCGCCCCTTCATCGTGGGAGCGGTCGGAGAAATTGTGATTGCGGCGCTGACTCTCGGCCTGGTACTGGGCGCCGATCGAGTGTTTCATCTTTCCTAGCGCCCACGATCTCGATAACAGCGAAAAACCAGCAGTGAGAACTTACTGCTGATCTGCCGCCTTGCACTTCTTCGCAATGATCGTTACATCCGTCTCCGGGTTTGCTACCTGGAAAGGCGTGCCGTCAACCCCGTGCGTGGTATCGCTCGGATTGCTGCCTGCCTTGTCGGGATTTATGCCCGTTTTGACCGTTCCAGGAAGCAATTTGCCCTTCACTTCGACTTGATGGTTGAGTTGACTATGAAGTTTGCTGCCCACTCCCTTTAACACGTAGGGCAGGTTACTCTGCTCGCCGATCACGATGTAGTTTCCGCGTTGGCTCCGGAGACAGCCACGAATGGTGGTAATGTTATCGGGTGGTGGCGGGGGTG
>JBEKGG010000106.1:0-13235 GCA_050012915.1 Terriglobales bacterium
CATCCCCCTCGCTGTCCTCGGATGGAAAGCGTACAGCGGCGGCCTGGGCGCAAACCCGATCGAAGTTATCACCCACGCCACCGGCGACTGGACGCTGCGTTTCCTGCTTATCACGTTGTCCATCACGCCGATTCGCAAGCTGACTGGGCGCCTTTGGCTGATCCGCTACCGCCGCATGTTGGGATTGTTTGCCTTCTTCTACGCCACTCTTCATTTCCTCACCTACATCTGGCTGGACAAATTCTTCGACCTGCATGACATGCTGCACGACATCGCAAAACGAAAATTTATTACTGTCGGATTTGCCGGATTTGTTCTGCTGACCCCGCTGGCGCTCACTTCGACCAAGGGCTGGATCCGGCGTCTTGGCGGAAAACGCTGGCAAGCGCTGCATCGACTGATTTATTTCAGCGCAATCGCCGGAGTGATTCACTATTGGTGGCTGGTGAAGGCTGACATTCGCGAACCGCTGAAATATGCCGCTATTCTGGCGGTCTTGCTGGGTTACCGGATCGCAGTGTGGGTAGGTCCGAAGCTGTCAGGAAACAAAGCGAAAGCTCTTCGCGAACCGCAAGTGCAAATTCCCGAGGGATAAAGCCGGAGTCTCGTGACTCCGCCGGTTCGTAGCATATGCGGCTGGCTTCTTATTTGAACTGCAGATGCAGTTGGCGGAGTCCAAACTGGGTCACAACCGAGCCAGTGTTCAATACGACAATGCGGACCATGAAGTCGCCATTTGCCGCGGTCGGCAGGGCCTGCCATCCACTTGAGTAAAGACCGTTCGGCGTTGTCACAGGAACTTCTCCTGACAAAGGGAACCAGTTAGTTCCATCGGGCGTGTATTCGGCTTGCGCGTAACTTCCGCTCGGCAGAGCCGCGGACCCGACGGTGGCGATGAAACGGACCGAGGCCGCATTGGTCATGTCAATCTGATCGCGATCGAATGTCCCGACTTCCGCCGTGCCCACGCTGGCTTTGTACCCAGTTCCGTAATAGAAACTGTAATCTTCGGGAGTGGCGATGGTTCCAGCTGGCCCCTGTGGACCTTGCGGACCTTGTGTACCCGCCGAACCTTGCGCTCCAGCCGGTCCTGCAGGTCCGACCGAACCCGCTGCGCCAGCTGGTCCCGCCCCGCCAACCGCGCCTGCCGAGCCGGTTAATCCGACCGCTCCTGCTGCTCCTGTGGCTCCAATTGCGCCTTGCGGGCCAGCCGCTCCTGTGACTCCCGTCGCTCCGTTAGATCCCGTCGCGCCGGTGGCTCCCGATGCACCTTGCGGACCGGCGGCTCCCGGCGGGCCTTGCAATCCCTGTAACCCCACGAGGGAGTGGTAGCTGTTTCCATTGTCGGACTCGACGACCATGCCGCTGGCAACTGACAACGTATATTGACCCGTCACTGGGGCTAACAGGGGCAGGCTGAGATCCACCAAAGTAATTGCCGATTGCGTGTTGTTTCCGCTCTGCGGCTGCACCGTCAACGGCCCCGTGCAATTCGTGCCGGAAGTGCCGTTGGCGCATTGCGCCCACGAAATTCCCGACAGCAAACTCAGCATGACCGCAAGCCAACAGTTCTTCATTTTGTCTCCTGAATCCTAAGGGATCACGGCTGCAATCTCGTTGCTGTAGCCGCTTTCGTCGTTGCCAATCACCGCCGTGGTTACGTAATAGAGGGTTTGTTTGTGGGTGACTTGTACGTCGGTATAAGTCGTCCCCGGGATTCCCAGGGCAATTTTTGCGTATGGGCCGCCCTCGGTCGCGCTGCGATAGACGGAATAACTCGCCGCTCCCTGACTGGCGGTCCAACTCAGCAGAATCGCATGCCCGGTGGCGACGATAGTCACAGCGCCGCTGAGTTTTACGTTGCCACGAACACCCTGCGCCAGGCTCAAATTCGGGTAACCGCCCAGAATTATGCAGATGGCAAGGAGTCGATTCATCGCTCTCATGCCAGCTCTATCGGCGCGATGGCGTGCGTCCTTTAGCAGCGATGATTACAATTCGCCAAGAATCGCGCGCAGCCAGAGCGTTTAGCGGCCAGAGACTATAATCGCTTCTGTGTCCTTTCGATTTGAGATGAGCCGTCGTTTCGGCCGCGGGTTCGCGCTCCTACTCCTCTGTTGCGTTTGCCTCGGTGCTGCGGGTGCCGGTGCGCAACAAGGCGCGGCGACGGGCGAACCGATTGTGATTCGAACCACGAGTTTGCCCAAGGCATATCTCAAACAGCACTACGAAATTCATTTGGAAGCGCACGGCGGAATCACGCCGTTTCGTTGGGAATTGACGGAAGGGACGCTGCCCGCCGGCATTGTGCTTGGGCCGGACGGAATTCTGAGCGGCATCCCGACTGAAACTGGAGAGTTTAAGTTCACCGTAAAGGTGACGGACAGCGGCAGGCCGGCAGCGGAGCGCAACCAGCAGCTTGTGCTAACCGTCGTAGCGCCGCTTCTGGCGCAGTGGGGGCGCTATCCGAAAGTGAAGGGGCATCGGCTGGAGGGTTCCATCATCGTTTCCAACCAGACCGAGCAGGATTTCGATTTGACCGTAATTGTAATGGCTGTGAATGAGACCGGACGCGCTACCGCAATCGGATACCAGCGGCTCAACTTGAAAAAGGACGCGGCAGGTTTGGAAATTCCTTTTGGAGAGAACTTGCCTGAGGGCTCGTATCAACTGAACGCGGACGCGGTCGCCGAAGTGGCTGCGACGAATTCGATTTATCGAGCGCGGCTGGTGCCGAACGAGAGATTTCAGCTGCAGGAAGGTCCGTGAAAAAGTGGGGCAGCAGGTAACCCTTACTACTAAGTGCGCAATTTTATTGGGGGAGAGCCTGCAGCTCAGGTCAACCACTGCCCACTCATTGCTGCGGACAAAAATTAAGAGTCCCGAGGTGGTGTTGGGATCATTCGTCTCGGCCAGTAGCTCGCTTTAGACCCTCGCTGACCTGCATGAGTTGCGGTCCTTGCGGATGGCAACTCGCGATCTTTGCTCGGGCTCCGGGCTTACCGCCAACCGGATAAACCAACCCAACGCCTCGGGACTCTATCCTGCCTTTAACAGTTCTTCTTGTTCGCCTCGACCAGCACTTTGCTATAGACCCTTGCTAACCCTCCCTCAGTCATTTTGCAATGTAGAGAGTGACTTCGCTTGAGCCCCGGACGCCGCACCAACCGGGAAAACTTCAGAAGTTGTCAAAGAACGATTATGTTTTTACTCTTTTCATTTTTACAGTCAACGAAAATTGCGGAAACGTATCTGCCGAATTTTCAATAGAGTGCAGGTGGTTCACAGGCTGGTGCAGCGGAGTTGGTGCAGTGTATCCGTCTCAAGCCTTGGTGATGTGCGCCAAAGCGCGATTTTTATGGATATTCGTGACGACCTCTGCCGAACCCTTTGCAAAGAGCTGCCTGTTGCTTGTGAAAATCTTGGCAAAACCGCGCTGGGCTGGGGATCTCCGGTTTTTCCGCATACTCTGCGGCCGTTCTCAGCGGCCTCTGCGTTTTAAGGTTCTGCATTGTTCAAGGCTCGCCAAAATCTTGAATCGCGGAGGTCGCGGAGAACTGCCGCAGAGTGCGCTGAGAAATCGGTCACGCTGTTTCCAGGTTTTCTCTGCGTCAAGGTACAATGCCCGTCTCCGATAACATTTCCAAGGGAGATGCCGTGACGAGAATTGCTCGGTTGCTTTTGATCATCGCCTGTTGCGCCAGTGCGGCATCGGCACAGTCTGCGGCGAATGCTGAGCAGCGCACGGTGCGATATTTCGATTCCATCCGCCGGCAGCCTTCACTGCAGTTGGCTTTCCTGCGTGATATGCCCAAGGGCGGCGATCTGCATAATCACTTAGCTGGCGCGCTTTATGCCGAAAATCTCATCGACTACGCCGCCAGCGACAATTTATGCGTGGATCGCACCACGTCGATGCTTAGCGCTCCTCCTTGCGAAGATTCCTGCGAAAAGTTCACCAGCAGGCCGACCATCCGTTGCGCGTATGGCGATCACGTTTTGTACAACTCGATTGTCGACGCGTGGTCGATGCGTAACTGGGAGCCCGGCGAGGAATCAGGGCACGATCATTTCTTCGCGAGCTTCGACAAGTTCTTTCTGGCGACCGAGAACCATACCGGGGACGCACTTGCCGAGGCGGCGGCGCGGGCGGCGGAAGACCATCTCCAATATGTCGAGTTAATGGATACGGCGGACAATGTGCAGTCCGGTCAGCTCGGCGCGAAACTCGGATGGGACGATGACTTTGCCCGCATGCGCGACAAGTTACTCGCCGGAGGTTTGAAAGACATTGTCACCGCCACGAGCAGGCAGCTTGATGTCGACGAGAACAAAATGCGGTCCCGGCTTAAGTGCGGAACTCCGGAAGCGGATCCGGGATGTGGGGTCAAGTTTCGTTATTTATACCAGGTGCTGCGCGCTTTGCCACGCGAAATGGTCTTCGCCGAGATTCTTTTCGGCTTCGAAATAGCGCAAGCTGATCCGCGCTTCGTGGGCTTGAACCTCGTCCAGCCCGAAGATTGGTACGTCCCCATGCATGATTTCGAATTGCACATGAAGATGATCGACTACCTCCACGGCGTATATCCTAAGGTGCATATAAGCCTGCATGCGGGGGAGTTAGCGATGGGCCTCGTCCCGCCAGAAGGTTTGCGCTTCCACATACGTGAATCGATCGAGCGTGGACACGCCGAGCGCATCGGGCATGGAGTCGACGTGATGAACGAAGACCGTCCGCTCGACCTATTACGTGAGCTGGCTAAGCGGAAAATCCTGGTTGAGATTTGCCTGACTTCCAACGACGTGATTCTGGGCGTAGCCGGCGACGCGCATCCTCTGCCGATCTATCTCAAGTACGGCGTACCCGTTGCCCTGGCCACCGATGATGAAGGCGTATCGCGCTCCGACCTGACACACGAATATCTGCGTGCGGTTCAAACCTACGTTTTTCTTGGCTACAAAGATTTAAAGCGCATGGCCCGACTGAGCCTCGAGCATAGCTTTCTGCCCGGATCCAGCCTGTGGCTAGACGACTTCCGTCCGGTGGCAGAGTGTGCGAACGATCATGCTGGCGCCGCGAAAGTTTCGTCAGGCTGCCAGAAATTTCTGGACGCTAACGAGCGGGCAAAAACACAATGGAATCTCGAAGAGCAATTCGCTAAATTCGAAAAGAAATTCTAGAAGCAGTTCTTAGTTCATGGTTCCCGGTTCTCAGCAAATAAGGCATCGCTCAAATGGAAGACTTCACGCGCGCCGAATCTGCGGCACAGTTCTTGCTCTTGGAGACAACGCTTTGCCCCACGATCGGATTGGTCCTGGGCTCAGGCCTGGGCAGTTTTGCGGATGAACTTTCCGATGCGACGCGTATCCCTTACGCAAATATTCCTTACTTTCCGGTCTCCACAGCGATCGGTCACGCTGGGCAGATGGTGATTGGGAATGTTGGCAATGTCCCGGTGGCGGCGATGCAGGGACGCGTTCACTTGTACGAAGGATAGTCTTCGAAGGAGGTTGCGTTCCCCATCCGCGTGTTGGGCAGGATGGGCATTCGCGCACTAATCTTGACCAACGCTGCCGGCGGCATCAATCTCCAATACAAACAGGGCGCGCTCGTGGTAATTTCCGACCACATCAATCTGCAGGGGACCAATCCCCTGGTTGGGCAGAACGACGATGGCATGGGGCCGCGATTTCCCGACATGACTCAGGCGTACTACAAACCGTATCGTGAGATCACGCTTCGGGCGGCACGCCGGCTCCGCAATAAGGTTCATGAGGGTGTCTACGCTGGCCTGCTTGGCCCAAGCTACGAGACTCCGGCGGAAATTCGCTATCTGCGCGCGATCGGTGCGGATCTGGTGGGCATGTCCACGATTCCCGAAGTCATCGCGGCTCGGCACATGGGAATCAAAGTGCTGGCAATTTCCTGCGTGACCAACATGGCTGCAGGAATTTCCGACGAGGTTCTCAAGCACGAAGACGTTCTCGCGACTGGCGAACGGGTCAAGGGAGATTTCGTGGCGCTGCTGCGTACCGTGGTGCCGGAAATCGCAAAGGATGTAGAGGAATAACGCGGGCGGGGGCGCCCGCGCCACACGAACCTTCTAAAACGTGAACTTCGCCGCCAACTGAATTACGCGTGGGCCACCCCCGCCCAAGCCAGGATTCGTCTGCGCAACATCGGGCGTTTGTGTAATTAAACCCATTGGTAGGAGCGGTTGCGTGATATTGCCATTCACGTACGCGGCCGGATTCGGCACAACATCCGGATGGCCCGGTGTCCCATTGTCGATGTATCCGGGAATAATTGTATTTGCGGGCAGGGCAAAATTTGGATGGTTGAAAATATTGAAGAATTCCACCCGTAGTTGCAGGTTCAGCCGCTCCGTGAGGCGAGTGTTTTTCGTTATCGAAAAATCGACATTAGCGTAGCCGGGGCCAAAGATCGAGTCGCGCCCCAGATCGCCGAACGTTCCGTAAGCCGGCTGAATAAAGGCCAGGGGATTGAGATAGCCGGTGCTCGGAGTCCAATTGGGCAGAATGGGATTCACTCCCGGCACCACGTTCGGCCGTTGATTGAAATAAAAACGCCCGCTGGTATCCGTCGAATTGGCAATCGGAATCGGACGGCCGCTCTGAATCGTAACGATCGAGTTCAATTCCCAGCCCGAGCCCAATCTAGGCCGTGAGCCCGAGGAGGGAAGTTCGTAGTTGATCGCGGCCGTGAAGCGATCTCGCGTGTCGAAAAGCGACGGCCCGCGCTCTGCAGGGAGATTACCCGGGTCCTGCGGAAAAGCCGCGCCGGGCACGAAATCAATTCCATCCGACGCATCGTCGATCGACTTCGACCACACATAAGCGGCAAAACCAGAAATGCCATGAACGTTTTGGACGCGTCCAATCGCCTGCAGAGCGTTATAGCTGGAAGAACTCGACGGCGTAAGTTCGTCCATCGCGCCGTAGTTTGGATTAGGACTGACGCTATTCGCGTTGGGTTCATTCAGGTCGGTCAGGCGTACCAGGTGCGTGCCCTTGCTGCCCACGTAGCGGGCTTCAAACGAAGCGTTCTCAACCAACTTCTGCTGGACGTTGAAATTCCAGTTCTGCGTGTAAGGCGAATGAAAATTCTGCGGCGTGACGAAAATAGAATACGGCGCCGCCGCGATGCCGTTCATGATAGGCGCATCCGCCGTTGGATTGGTTCCATTGAATGCGGTTGGATCAAAGTTCAAAGGCAAAATCGCTTTGGGTCCGATGGGATTGGTCGCGACTCCGGCAGAAGTAGTGAAATTCGCAATCAGAATGTCCTGAGGAACGTAGTCATAATAGATTCCGTAACCCGCGCGGACGACGGTATTCTTCGCAACCTGCCATGCGAATCCCAGACGCGGACCGAAATCATGCAGATCGCGTTTGTACAAGCCATTGAGGCCGTCGGTACCGACCATGGCTAAGTTGCCGTCCTGGCCGAGGTTCGAAAGCAGATTATTTTTCTCGCTCAGCGGCCCGAAATATTCCCACCGCAAGCCATAGTTCAAAGTGAATTTTGACGACATGCGGTAATCATCCTGCGCGAAGAAGCTGAACCCATTGTTGTAAGTGGTCCGTTGGGTATTGCCTGTATCGACAGAGACGGACGTGCAGCAATCAGTCGTGTCCTGGGAGCCGCCGGTGTAGAAATTCGCCAGCGCGTCGACCACGGGATCAGTGCTCAGACCGACTCCGGCGGTGAATTCGAAAATGCCACGCTCCAAATTGTCATTAAAATTGCTGATGGCCGCACGGCGGAATTCTCCTCCAAATTTGAAGGTGTGCCGGCCTTTCAGCCAGGTGAAGTTGTCGAGAATCTGAAACGTCTGGCTGGTGCGCCCGCGCGGCACGCTGAAGCCGGTCGCGCCGAGGTTCTCAATGTTGGTGAAATCAAACTCGGGCAATCCCAACTTGCCCGTCCCGAAGTTCAGCCCAACGCTGCTGGGATCGAAGTCCGCGTCAAGCGAACTAAACGAAGTCCGATAACGGCTGTATCCAAAGCGCACTTCATTGATCTTAGACGGGCTCAAGCTCGACAACAGGCTGACCGAGACGACCTGAACGCGCGTGGGCGAGGTTTGTGCAAACTGGGGCAACCGCGAGCCGGTACCGTATCCGCCAGGCGAGCCAAAAGGAAAAATCTGGTAGCTCTGGCTAAAAGCGTAGCGGCCGGTCAGGAGTTCTGTGTTGGTGAGATTCTCGTCGATCTTTGCGATGAAGTTATTCCCATTGTTGGTGTCGCGCACCACGCCAGGAATCTCGCTGGTATTGCTTTTCGGATAGAACGCGAGAATCGCGTCCAAGCCGGGGCTGATTATAGGATTGCTCGGGGTTCCGTTGATTGCACCCGCGATGGTGCGAGCTTCCTGGATCTGGGTCTGGGTTGGAACCAGCAGCAAGAAGTCGGAACCCACTCGCTCGCGCTGACCTTCGTAGGCTCCAAAGAAAAAAGTCTTGTCCTTTACGATCGGACCGCCGATTGAAGCTCCGAAGTTGCTGTTTTGAAAAACCGATTTTTGCGCATCGCTGTTGAAGTAGTTCCGTGCGTCCAGTGCGCTGTTACGGAAAAATTCAAAAGCTGAACCGTGGAGCGTGTTGGTGCCTGACCGGGTTACGATATTGACGACAGAACCGCTGTTGCGGCCGTATTCAGCGCCAAACTGCGATTGCAGATTGAACTCCTGAATGGCATCAATCGGCAAGAGCGACGCAGGCGCGCCCCCGATGCCGGTTTGGTTAAGCGCCGAGTTGTTGAAGAAAGGATCGTTGTTGTCGGTGCCGTCGAGCATGTAATTGTTCGAGCGGTCACGATTGCCGTTAATATTGAATTGCCCGAACCCGCCCTGCGAGCCGGCGACGCCGGAAGGATCGACTGTGGCCCCCGGCGAAAGCGCTACCAGCTTGCCGAAATCGCGCCCGTTGAGAGGAAGCTCCTCAACCAGTTTCTGGTCCACGACTTCGTTCAATACGTCGCGCGTCGTATCGATGACCGGAGATTCTTCCGTAACCGTCAACTCTTCCAAACGCTTTTCTACTCGGGTGAGGTCGAAGTTCGCGCTCGTATCAGAACCCACATTGACGATGACGTTTTGGCCGACCGGCGACAAGCCAGCGTATTCCGCGACCACAACATACTCCCCGGCGGGGAGTTCGGCGAGCACGTACGCACCGTCTTCACCGGTGACGGTTTCACGTACCTGGCCGGTTCCACTGTTCTTGGCGCTGATTTTTGCACCGACGATGGCATTGCCGTTCGGATCAACAACCTGCCCACGAATCGAGCCGCGAAAGCTTTGGGCCAACAGAAGATTAGGAAGCAACAGCGCCACAATTAAAAAAATCAAGTGCTGAAGTTTGCGGTTAATGCCATCTGAGATCCGATGTTGTTTTCTCATGGAAACTTTTCCTCAGACTGTGCCTCAGTTCGTATTACTTGTTCGCGCGCGGAATAAAAATTGTTACCGGCGGCTTGACGCCATACGTCGCGGCGAAGCTTCCCTGATTCACGGCCACGCCCAGACGCCCGCGCGAATCGATGTATAACAATGGTTGCTTCAACGGAACGTCGCTGAAGGTGCGCACGAACGGAATATCGATCTCGGTCTTGGCGACGGTGACATGTACCGTCTGGCCCCGCGCATAGCCGAGTTTGAGAAAATCCTCGCCGCTGATATTGGTGACGAGATTTCCAAACGGCCCGTCGGTGGCAATCACTTCTCCGCTTAAGCCGCGTGTATCCAGCTTCGCGGGAACAATGTCCAAGCGGACGAGTTTGCTCACATCGACCTCGGGGCCAACGCTTGTCCAATCATCGCCTCGCGCCAGATGTGCGCCAGCGGGCGAGAATATATCGCGTCCATGAAAAGTCGACGACAGCGCGGCTCCGATCATCCAGTCGCGATTCGTAATCTCGCGCGCGCTTTCGATTCCATCGCGATCCTGCACCAGCGTCATCAAGCCGTTGTCGGGCAACACAAAATATTGCCCGCGCTTCGACTTCACCACCAGCGCTTTCCGAGCGCTGCCTACGGTCGGATCGATCACGACGACGAATACTGTGCCCGTGGGGTAATACGCGCTTGCGCCGTATAGAAAACGCGCTCCGTCAAGAATAGAGAACGGCGTGACCTCATGCGTGAGGTCGACAATACGCACGTCCGGCGCGATCGAATACATCACCCCTTTGCAAATCGCAACCGAATCGTCGACTACGCCGAAGTCAGTCATGAAGACAATTGTCGGAATTGGCTTGGCCGAGACGCTGTCTGAAGCCCTGGCGGCGCGGCTTCTGGCACACAGAGTCATAAACATCAGTCCAATGAAAAAACGCGACAGCATTTTCCGGCGGAAAGTTTCTCTCAGCATAGTTTGCTCGCGATAAAGCCTATCAGTTTAATAGAGTTTGCGAAATTTCGGCACAATCATGCGATTCTCTTCGCGATGTTCGAAACTCTTTGAACGAGTGCTAGGCGTAAATTGTAAATGCGCTCTGGCCAAAATACTGGGCACAACACGAAACCCATCATGCCGTCTATAATTCTCCCAACTCGGCTTGGCAATATTAACGCAAGGAGGATGTGATGCCTGAAGCTATTCCGGAGAAATATCGCGATCTTTTCAGCAAGCGCGCCTTCGCCAGTTTGGCAACTTTGATGCCCGATGGCCGTCCACAAGTAACTCCGGTGTGGTGCGATTTAGAAGGCGATTACGTGGTTTTCAACTCTGCCAAGGGCCGCCAGAAGGACCGCAATGTGCGGCGCGATCCGCGCGTGGCTATGGCAATCGTCGATCCCGACAATCCTTATCGTTATCTCGAAATCCGCGGACGCGTAGTCGAGATCACCGAACAAGGAGCGGATGCGCACATCGACAAGCTGGCCAAAAAATATTTGGGCGTCGATAAATATCCTTACCGGCAGCCGTCTGAAACTCGGGTGATCTATAAAATTCAGCCCGAGCACACGACGACGATGGGCTAGTTGTAGCGTCTGCATCCTGCCGTCTGTCCGGGCGCATCTTGCGCCCGGAGCCCTGCCAGGAGACAAATCATTCGTACTTATAATCTGTGCCTGCTCGGCTTCGGCAATGTGAATCAGGCGCTAGTTCGCCTGCTGCAGAAAAAAGATCCCGACCTGCGCGAACGGGGCATCGCTTGGCGGATCACCGGCGTGGCCACGCGGAAAATGGGTTGGGTCGCAGACGAAAATGGACTCGATCCAGCTGTTCTGCTCAGCGACAGCGTCGCCGCACAATCGCGGGCGGAGGCACCCGCGCCACATGACGTTCGCAGTTGGCTGGGTCTGGCGAAGGCTGACGTATTGTTTGAAGCGACGTCGCTCAGCCCGCGCGACGGTCAGCCCGCGATTGATCATATTCGCGTCGCCCTGGAAATGGGCGCACATGCCATCACGGCGAATAAAGGCCCCATCGTCCACGCGTACGAAGAGCTGAATTCTCTCTCGATTGCCCGCGGCCGAAAATTTCTTTTCGAATCGACGGTGATGGATGGCGTTCCTATCTTTTCTTTATTTCGCGAAAATCTGCCCGCCGTTCATCTTCTGGGATTTCGTGGCATTCTGAATTCCACGACGAACGTCATTCTCGGCGGGATAGAAGAGGGACTCAGCTTTGAAGAGTCCCTGGTCAGCGTGCAGGAACTCGGGATCGCCGAAAGCGATGCAAGCAATGACATCGACGGCTGGGATGCCGCGGTCAAGGTCGCTGCTCTGATTCGCGTGTTGATGGGCGTGCCCGTTCGACTGGAAGAAATTCAGCGTGAAGGCATCGGCAAGCTGAGTGAACAAGCGGTGCGCGCCGCGCGGGCTCAGGGAAAACCCTATAAGCTGGTGTGCCGCGCCCAGCGCACTGATCAGGGGATGGCGGCGAGCGTCCGGCCGGAGCAGGTTCCGTTAAATGATCCGTTGGCCTGGGTCGCGGGAACATCGTCGATCGTGTATTTTGAAACAGATATCTTTCCGGGGCTCGCGATTACGGAAAACAATCCCGGACTGGAAGCGACCGCATATGGAATGCTGGCTGATTTCGTCCGCGCGGTGGAGGAGACTTAGCAAGCTACGCCTCTAAAGATCTATTAAATTCTATGTTGACCACTCACCACGAAATCGCAAATGCGCTTGATCTTGATTGGGTTCGCTCCCAGTTTCCCTCGCTCGCGCAAACCGTCAACGGCCAGCCTGCAACTTTTCTCGACGGACCCGGTGGAACTCAGGTTCCGCAGCGGGTGATTGACGCTATCTCCGATTATCTGAAGCGCGACAACGCCAACACTTGCGGCGCCTACGCGACCAGTCGCCGCACCGACGCGATGATCGCGGGCGCGCGTTCTGCCATGTCAGATTTTCTCGGGTGCGATGCGGACGAAATTGTTTTTGGCGCCAACATGACTTCGCTGACTTTCGCCATCAGCCGATCGATTGGGCGCGAGCTTGCTTCCGGCGACGAAATCGTGCTCACGCATCTCGACCACGATGCCAATATTTCCCCCTGGCGCGCCCTCGAAGACCGGGGCGTGACCGTCCGCATGGCCGAGATTCATGAAGACGACTGCACTCTCGACATGGACGATTTGGCGCGCAAGATCACCGATCGCACAAAACTCGTCGCCGTCGGCTACGCTTCGAATGCGGTGGGCACAATCAACGATGTTGCGAGGATCGTTCGCCTCGCTCATGAACGCGGCGCGATGGCTTACATTGACGCGGTCCACTACGCGCCACATGGGCCCATTGATGTCCGCGCGCTCGACTGCGATTTTCTGGTGTGCTCAACTTACAAGTTCTTCGGGCCGCACATGGGCGTGCTCTACGGCAAGCGTGAGCATCTGAAGAGACTCGAACCCTACAAGCTTCGAGCCAACACGAATGCGATTCCTAACCGCTGGGAGTGGGGCACCCTTAATCATGAGTGCATTGCGGGTATCGCTGCGTGCGTCGACTATCTGGCTGATCTTGGACGCCGGACAAATCCTTCGGCATCCGCGCGCCGCGCGACTTTGCTCGCCGCTTATGACGCGATTCAGAAACATGAACGCGGATTGATGGAAAGTCTGATTCGTGGACTGCTCGCGATTCCTGGACTAAAGCTCTACGGCATCAGCGACCCAAAGCGATTCCATCAGCGTTGCCCCACGATCGCCGTGCGGATTGAAGGACACACACCGCTTGAACTCGCGACTCGGCTTGGCG
>JBEKGG010000107.1:0-13137 GCA_050012915.1 Terriglobales bacterium
CCGGCGGCAAAAGATATGGTTTGTCCCAGTTGAACTTTGCGCCGCAACACTTGTCCAAGGCCCACGATGTACAGAGTCGCGTTTCCGCTGCCAGCACTTTGAATCGAGAAGGCCGTGCCAGCTTCAACCGTCTTTGGCAGCCGCAAGCCGCTGCTCTGAGTCACAGCAAACTGCGAACTCGCAATCAGAATCAGCCCGCCGAAAACAAACGATGTGAATCTCGATTTCATTGGAATCGGTTCGAGCTGTATGTGGTAGCGACGGCTCGCTCACTTTTAACTTTGTCGGCGATGTCGGGCGGAAGAGAAACCGTGAATGAGACCGGAGTCTCGGGCAACAGAGCACGATCGACGTATCCATCGGAGACCCAAACCAGTTGGCCGCTATTGTCGTAAAACGTTCCCAGAACATGCACAACGTTGACCACCTGCCCACTTTGATTGAGCAGGTTTCCAGTTAGCAACGGCCTCGGTCCAGGATTTAAGTGCTGATCTTGAATCTCGATCACCGGGTCCGCCGAAGCTGCAATCAAACTTGACGAAGGCTGCATACGAATGCTGTCCACTTGGGACAACGCCATATTGTGAAACTCAATGAGAAATGGAGTGACTTGCCGGGGCAAAA
The DNA here is from genome assembly GCA_050012915.1 of Terriglobales bacterium. Classification (GTDB taxonomy): domain Bacteria; phylum Acidobacteriota; class Terriglobia; order Terriglobales; family Acidobacteriaceae; genus JABDBE01. The sequence continues at coordinate 625 of JBEKGG010000107.1, forward strand.
GAATGTGAGAAATCTTGTCGAAGCTATCTTCAGTTGCCAACGCCGACCCGTTTTTCGCAAGTAGTGTCGCCTTAACTGTCACGAACGCCGGGACCACATCTTCATTCAGCAGTTCACCCAATACGACCACTTCTCCGGCACGCTCCGCCGGATGCATATCCACGATCCGCACATGCGGCGATTCCACATCTTGAGCTCCCCAATCGTCCTCAGCGCCCCGGTAGATTACGTCCCAGCGCAGGTAATTGACGGGGATCACTTGCGGCGGCACGCGAGGTTCTTTCACGATCGGCCAAACCACTGCCCAGCGGTCTCCCGCTCTGGTCACGCGCAGGTCGCGTGTATCCAAAAACACTCCTACCACGGTCGACCAGCGCAGGTTCAGCCGCATTTGCGCTTCGTCGGCGGAAGCATGAAGCGGCCGAATGTCGAAACTGTCAAGCCTGGCATGACTGCGCAGACTGGGATAACTGCCCCGCAGATCCCGCACAAAATCCGATTCCTCGAACTCGCTCTTGTTGGCGAGATTCGAGTACGCTTTTTCCCAATCTTCTCGCCCGATTTCATCGGCGATATTTTCCACGGCCGCTTGTGGAGACGACGCAGGGCGCAGCAGATCGTCGCCTGATTCGACGCCGGCCATAGCCAACGCCGATTGCATCGGCCAAAGCGTGCCAACGACAATGAGTACAACGGTTGCAACCGCAATCAGAATAGCGAGGAGACGCCCGTTCATGAGGCCAACCTCCCAAGAACGAGATTCTCGTGCTCCGACGTAGGCTGGACGACGCGCTTTTTGCTCCACTGTTTCTGGGGAATGAGCACAAGAAGCAACGCAAGAATACTGCTGCAGATCGGAAGAGTGCCCCACATCAGGCCTTGCCAATGGGGTGGAATCTGCGGCGCATTAAGTGGCGTTGCCGGCGGCACATCCTCTTTGCTCCACACCGTGATCGTCTTGTCTTCCAGATCATCGACCTTGCGCCAACCTGCAAACACCAGTAGAGGCTCGTAATACGGATCGCGGAGGAAAACCCACTTCAGGCCGTAACGGTCGGCATGATGAAGGATGGCGCTCAGCGCGTCGATACCAGACTTGCCAAAATATTTAGAGCTGGTCAGCGCGCCGGCGCCGTGCTGCGTCAATTCAGGCAGCATACGACCGGAGTTCCATTCGCCGTCGACACTGCTGGCATCGGTCAGCACTGCCAATCGAGAAATCTTGTTGCCGAATCCCAGCGTGACATAGCGGTACCGGTCGTGTCCGTCGCGATTGAGCCACGCGGCGACTGAGTCGACTTTGAAATCCGCGGCATCAGCCGGTCGATAAGTTGCCCATGCCACAGCCAGCGCGCAGCTCAGAGCCGCTGCCATGGTCAAGCCAACGACAGCCCGCATGCGAAATCTTTCGATCAGTTCAGCAGCCAGAAGTCCCACAAACGGCAGTGCGAGCAATGTGGCCCAATAGCTGAAACGCTCCATGGTAAGAACTTCAAAAGCTCGGCCCAAGACGATCCGACCTACCGGAGTGGTTCCGCCCAAGCCCAGCAAAAATGCCAGCCAGAAGCCCAGAAGCAGCGGACGCAGCCGCGCCACCACCGACCCTCGCCACACGATGAAGGGAAGCGCTAAAACTAAAGCTCCGTAAGGCACGATGAAATAATTCAAACCCCACTGCGGACTCAGAATGTAATTCGCCCGACTAGGATGCGGAATCGGAGTCTGGGTCACGGGGTAATGAATCAGCGCGATCCAGAACGGCAGCAGCACCACGGCGATCGCGGCCCCGACCAGCAGGGCAATTCCAACGGTGCGGACGAGCACTGCTCTCGTCGATGCTCGTTCACCATCGTTGCGGTCCAGAAGCGCCAACGCCAGTACTGGCAGCGCAAACAGCAATGATCCGAAAAGAAGGGTCGCGTGATGGGCGGCCGCGGCGGCCACCGAGAGCACTGCGCCCTTGAAAAACGCCCGCCAGTCGCCGTGTCGAACCCAATTGTAGAGATAGGGCAGAGCGTTCAAATAAAGCGGAGCGGCAAACGTCGTCGACAACTGCCCTGCCGAGTAAACCAGAAAGCATTCCGACCCCAGGAAGACGCTAGCCAGCGCCGCTAACGAGGCTGCCCGCCGGTCCACCCACAGCAACGAAAAGCGATAAACTCCCAACGCAAGCAGCAGAATCGCAACGAACTGGACCGCCATGTACGCCATGTCGAGACCGACCAGGCGAGAAACCAACGCCAGCCACTGTTGCGGTAAGGGAGGATATGTGGTCTGCGAAAATCCGGCGTACCACTTTGCATTCCAGGGATCGAACCAACTGTGCAAATAGTGCGAGGCGAAAAATATGTGGAAGTTGGCGTCGTACGACTTCAAAGGCAACTTCATCAGCAGCAGCGGCGCATGAACCACAAGAGCCGCCAGAAAGATCATGGTCAGCGGTATTGGCTCTGTTCGAGGCGCGACCGATTCAGCTCGTTGCAAGGCTCCCCTCCGCACGATCTTCGATTCCATCCACTCCTTCGGGGTTGCTCTACTCCCTGAGTCACTTAATCAACTAATTGTTCGATAGCCAACGGATGAGGTCATTTTCGAATCGAAATGCGATGGATTTGACCGAACCGGTGGTGACACTTTGAATTCTGCGTTGGGACGCCTGAATAAAGTGCTGGTCTACGTGCATATCGGCGCGCTTGCCTGCGTGGTCCAGGCGCAGACCTATAAGGTCGGGGATGTTTCTCCGCAAACGTCTCCTGCTACACCCGATCAAACATCGTCTTCCAACAAGCTCGGATGGGGATCGAATATTCAAAATGCACGCCTTGCACGTGCGGCCGAACAGGCGTTGAAAAACGGAAACTACGCTGCCGCGGTTGACTACGCGCAGCGCGCTGCGCAGGCAGCTCCGAATGACGCCCAGCTTTGGTTCCTCCTGGGCTATGCCGCGAGGTTAGACAAAAAGTTTCAGCTCGCGACAGATTCCTACGAAAAAGGCCTTCACCTCAATCCCTCTTCTCTCGATGGAATTTCAGGACTGGCTCAGACCTACAGCAATATGGGTCGCACGGAAGAGGCTGAGCGCCTTCTGCGACAAGTCCTCGCCTCCGACCCAAAGCGAGTCAACGATTCGCTGTTGCTGGGAGAACTCCTCATGCGCTCCGGAGATTACTCCGGCGCAATCGACCTCTTGGGACGAGCCGAACGGCTTGAACCCGGGTCGCGGTCAGAGTTGCTGCTGGCGCTTTCATATCAGCATTTGAAGCAATTCGATCAGGCGAATCATTACCTCGAACTCGCCAAGCAGCATGCCCCGAATAATCCCGAGGTTCAGCGATCGCTGGCAGGCTACTACCGCGAGACCGGAAACTATCCCGCGGCCATCGCTTCACTCAAATCAATCCATAACCCGAATCCTGACGTGAAGGCCGAGCTCGCGTACACCTACCAACTCGACGGCAAACTCGATGACGCCGCGAAGTTGTACGCGCAGGCCGCCAATGCCGCCCCCTCCGACTTGGGTTTGCAGCTTTCCGCGGCGCAGGCCGAGGTCGCGGCCGGTTCCATTGAACATGCGAATCCATTCCTGAAACGCGCCGCCGCGATTGATCCGGAGCATTATCGTCTGCACGCTGTCCGTGGGGAAATTGCCAGACTGCAGGAACATAACGAAGAGGCAATTCGCGAATACAACGCCGCGCTGGCTCACTTGCCGGACAGTCCTGCAGAAGGGCCTTTGTATGGAGTTCAGCTGCACATGAATCTTGTCGAACTCTACAAAAGTTTGAACGATCAGAGCGCAGCTCAGCAGAATCTTGATGTTGCCCAGAAGCAGATCAGCAGCTTGGATGAACAAGGACCCAGCCGAGCGCAATTTCTGCGCCTGCGAGCTCTCGTCAAATTAAATACGGGCGACCTCGATGGCGCTGGAAACGATATTAAAGAAGCATTGGCGATCAACTCGCAAGATCCCAACAGTCTGCAACTCGACGGAGATCTGCTGGTAAAACTGGGTCGCCCCGACGAAGCCATCGCCGTCTATAAAAAGGTACTCGCGGTTGACCCGGTGAACCGGTTCGCCCTCACCTCGCTGGGATATGTCTCCCGCGAAGCCGGGCATGACCAGGAGGCCGAGAAATATTTCCAGAAACTCGCGGCCGCTTATCCGACTTTATATGTGCCCTACCTTGCACTTGGAGATTTGTACGCATCGCACAAAGAGTTCGCGAAAGCCGACGCTGCCTACCGCCAAGGAAACGAACTCGCTCCCGATAACAGTTTGATCGTCGCTGGAGGCATGAACGCTGCCATCGAGACCCATCAAATGCCGTTGGCGGCGGAGTGGTTGAGTCGTGCCACGCCCGAAATGCAGCAGGAACCGCATGTCATGCGAGAGAAAGAAAGATATTTGAGTTTCAAAGGAGATTACGCGCAATCCGCTGCGGTCGGTCGCGAAGCGATCAAGCAACTTCCCAATGACCGGGACGTGGTTGTTTATCTCGGATACGATCTGCTCAATCTCAAACAATACGATGAGCTGTTGCAATTAACTTCGAAGTACGATCAGCTGCTGCCCAAAGAGCCTGACATCCCTCTGCTGGCTGGCTACGTTCACAAACAGAATGGGGATCTGGAACAGGCGGAAAAAGATTTTACCGAGGCCCTGAAGCGCGATCCCAACACCGTTACCGCGTACGTGAACCGCGGATACGTATTGCATGATCTGCGCGAGCCCACTCCCGCCGCCACAGATTTCGAAGCCGCCCTCAAGCTTGAACCTAAGAATGGCGAAGCTCATCTCGGACTCGCCTATGCCAGCCTCGATATGCATCGCCCTCGAATCGCGTTGCGACAGGTGCAACTTGCCGAAGAGCAGATGGGTGATTCGATGCCCATTCACCTGATTCGCGCGACCGCCTATGGGCAAAACGGATTGTTGATGAAGTCCGCCGCCGAATATCGCACGGCCTTGAAATATTCGCCCAACGACGAATCTCTTCACCTGGCGTTGGCGGATACGTTGTACAGTCTGCGCCAGTACCACGAGGCGATTGGCGAACTCCAAGCCGCGCAAAAGATTTCCCCCGACGATCCTCTCCTTTACGCGCAGCTTGCAAGAGCGTACGCGCAACTGCACGATCGCGATCAAACCCTGCACTACGTACAACTGGCAGAGCAGCACGCCGAATCCAACCAGCCCGGGTCAAACCAGGGTTCGAAAGCCGATGAGAAACGCGGAGAAAGCGCAGTATACGTCGCCACCGGCGAGGCTTTGAGCGCGCTGGGTGATCAGAAAGCCGCGATGGAACGATTTGAAAAAGCGCTCGACGCACCCAATAGCGATCGGGTGACCGTTCGCTTGGCAATCGCCAAGCTCATGGCGAGTGAGGATCATGCGAATGATGCCCAGCGGCAAATCGCATTGGCACTCATGGAAGCACGCACAGGCGACACCCTGCCACCCACCGGCGAACAGTTGATCGAGGCAGCCGGCGTGTTCCTCGATCTGCATCAGTATCAACTGGCCGAGGCCTACCTCCAACACGCTCAGGCAGCGGGCGCATCCGACACATCAGTGCACATCGGTTTGGCGAACACGTATTTAGCGCTCGGCGAAACTACAAAAGCCAACGCCGAACTCAACGCCGTAAGCAGCTCAGCCGATAGCGAGCCCACTTATCAATATCTGTTGGCCAAAGCTGCCGTGCTTCGCCAGCAGCATCAAAACACGCAGGCGCTTACCGCCTTTGCTCAAGCTGCCGACGCCGCCGGCGAAGATCAAATCGCGCAACAGGATTTGCTCCAGGCTGCGGCGAACGAGGGATTGAGGATCAACAGCAGGTTGAGTGTTCTTTCAGACTTTTCGGTCTCTCCTATTTTCGAAGACACGACGGTTTACCCACTAGACGCTAAGTTGGACGTTCCTAATCCCATCCCCGGCCGCCAGGGATTGCTTCCGCCGCCGCGCTCCTCCATCCAGACGCAATGGACCGGCGCATATCATTTGCACCTCGGATCGTTTCCTGACGTCAGCGGATTCTTTCAGGTGCGCAACGCCCGCGGACAAATTTCTTTGCCCAGCGCGGACGAAATCGTGAACCGGGACACGACCGACTACTCATTCAACATTGGCCTCAACCCGACTCTTCATCTCGGCAACAACGTATTGAACTTCAATACCGGTATTCAGGAAACTATTCGCAGAGACTCGCTCCAGCCCGTGGAAATGGATCAGAACCTGTTTCGCCAGTTTGCGTACCTGTCAACGAGTTCTTTCTTCAACATGGTGTCGGTCAATGCCTTTGGCATTCGCGAATCTGGACCGTTTACCGAAAGCAACCTGAGTTCGCGCACTCTGGCCGGATCGGTCGACTTCCGCGTTGGCCATCCCTGGGGAAAAACCTTTTTCGTGACCGGATGGGGCGCAAGCGATGAACAGTTTTTCCCGATTACTCGCGAGGTTTATTTCACCTCCGTCTACGCGGGCATCGAACGCAAAGTTTCCCAGCGGCTTGACTTCAGGGTTGTGGCCGAGGACTTGCGCGCGTGGCGCGTCGAGGAAAACGATTGGGCAATTTCCCAGGCGCTGCGTCCGGCGGGAAGCGTTCAGTTTGCCGTAACCCGCAATTGGAGCTTCCAGGCATCCGCCGCGTATTCCCGCAACATGGGCTTCCACGCCTATGACGCGGTGCAGAGCGGTTTTGCCGTCTCCTACGCCATGCCCTTCCATCACGAGTACAAGGACGCAACCGGGGATGTCGAATTGCAATATCCAATTCGGTTCTCAGCTGGAATGCAGCAGGAAACTTTTTATAACTTTCCGGGTTCTCAAAGTCAGCAGCTGAGGCCCTATGTGCAAATCAGTTTATTTTAAGATCGAGGCCCGATGAAGATTTGTTTAGTTGCGACTTTTCCTCCCAGCGGCAGACAGTTGAACGAATATGCGTTTTACATTGCGCGCGAACTACAACGCAATCCACGCATCAGTCTGACCATTCTTGCTGACGAGCTGACCGAATACGAATTCGCCACCGACCAGAACGGAAATTCGCTCAAGGCCCACGAACAACCGGAACTGCCCGGCTTCGATGTGGTCCGCTGCTGGAAGTTCAACAGCCTGGCAACTCCCACCCGATTGATAAGTGCAATAAATAAATTGAAGCCTGATGTCGTATGGTTCAATCTGGTCTTCTCGAGCTTTGCCACGCCGGAATATCCCGTCGCCGCCTTTGCCGGATTATGCGTTCCCGCCCTGATCCGAGCCCTCGGTTATTACACCCATATCACGCTACACCACATCATCGAACACGTCGATTTCGCGAGCGCCGGAGTACGCCAGGAAAAAATGTTTCGTCTGGGTAGCGATCTCGCTACCCGAACCCTGCTCAAAGCAAATTCGGTGTCGGTGCTGCTCTCCGGATACCGGCGCACTTTAATCGAGAAGTACTCCGCTCACAATGTTCTTCTGGGTACCCACGGAACATTCGCGCCGTGCCCAAGCCCGCCAGATTTTTCGCAACGCGGCAATCCGGAAATGCGCATTCTGGCAATTGGACATTGGGGAACTTACAAACGTCTGGAAACGTTGATGGATGCGTTCCCCGCGGTCTTGAAAAAAGTGCCTAATGCCAAGCTGATCGTCGCCGGCGCCAACCATCATACGAAGCCCGGATATTGGGAATCGATTCGTGACTCTCAAAGCATGGGTTCGCGAGTCGAGTTTCGGGGATACGTTGCGGAAGAAGATATCCCTGCGCTCTTCCGCACGTCCAGCGTCGTGGTCATGCCCTACGATTCGGCAACCGGGTCGAGTGGGCCAGCCCACCAAGCGTGCGAATATGGAGTTCCGATCGTCTGCGCCGACATCCCCGATTTTCGTGACATGGCTTCCGACGAAGATATGGCGATTAATTTCTACAAGCTCGGCGACGCCGCAGATCTCGCCAATCAACTGGTTAGCATCCTGGAATCTCCAGAGCAGCAACGCCGAATGTCCGAGCAGAATTTCTCCGCAGCCATCCAGATGACTCTGCCCAGCGTCGTGCGAAATTACTTGCGCTGGTTTGAACTCAACCGTTGCAAAAAGGCTGTCGGATCTTTGCCGCTGTTTGCACCGCGGCCCTCTTTTTGGCAACGTTACGTGGCGCCTCGCCTGGGAGCTTTCTCTGCCGGATGGGCGTTGCGCCCAGATCTCGTGCCCGAAGAAAGTATCGACCTCGAGAAAGTGGCCGTATCCTCTCCATCGATCGAGCTCGGCAACCCCGACGGCTGGCAACGATCAGAAACCGGCGACTGAGGCGCTGCAATAGGCTGCAAAAAAAACCATAGCATTTGTAGGTTTTGAAATGGCGCGTCTTCAAGCCGCGCCGTAAAACTTTAACTCGCGATTATTTTTGGGCAATTCATGCGTACCCTGCATGACTTATTTCACTGCCCTACTGTATCTCCCTGATTGGGCACGTCGCTGCACTGAGTCATTCTAAGCACGAGCGCGAGAACGATGTTCGCGCTCCTCGCAGATGTGCTGTTGATTCGAGTTATTGAAAGCCGCAGTCCGGCAAAGTGATGGAAGCGGCGGAGATTCTCCTGGTGAGGTGCATATGACTAGACGCGGACAATATTCGGCTTGCTTTCTGACATTGGCAGCTTTGGTTCTGCCAGCATTCTCTCAACAGAACACCGCCGTTACCGGTAATCAATCTTCGGGATACCACATGAGTGTGGTCTCGCGCAGCACGCAAGCTGTGGACTACCGCCACAAGGGTTCGACAAAGGTCGACCTGAAAGGGACTGATCTTGCTTCCTATGTGAAGGGTGAGGCCAAGGTCGAAGGCAAAGCTGCGGGGGTGAAAATCGACGCCAATATCGAGGGTCTGCGGCCCGCGAACAGTTTTGGGTTGGCCTATCTGACGTATGTTCTTTGGGCGATTTCGCCGGAAGGGCGCCCTCGGAATCTAGGCGAATTAGTTTTGCATGACGGTAAAAGCTCGCTCGAGACCACAGTCGACATGCAAGCATTCGCTTTGATCGTGACTGCCGAGCCGGACTTTGCGGTCGCGCAACCGAGCGATCTGATCGTCGCGCAAAACGAGATTCGTCGCGACACCAAAGGCGGCATAGAGCCCGTGGATGTGAAGTTCGAACTCATTTCCCGCGATACCTATAGCTCGCAAGTCCAGCCGATTAATTCGCCGGTTTACGACGTGAGCAACAAAACGCCGCTGGATTTGCTCGAAGCCAGGAATGCGGTGCGCATCGCCAAGGACGCCGGGGCCGCTCAATACACGCCTGCCGAATTACAAAAGGCGCAGGATTTGCTGAACCGAGCTGAAGACTATTACCAGCGCAAGCAGGGGAGCGGGCCGATTGGAACGGTTGCTCGAGAGGCAACGCAGACCGCGGAAGAAGCGCGAGTGATGTCAATCCAGAAAGCTGAACAGGCTCAACGCGACCAGGAACGACAGGCAGCGGCAGATCAGACGGCACAGGCTCAAGCGAACGCCCAGGCGCAGCAGGCCGCGGCTGCTCAAGCGCAGGCTCAGGCGCAGCAGGCGCAAGCGCAAGCGGCGCAGGCGGATCTTGCCCGCCAGCAGGCTGAATCGGCGCAACAGCAGGCCCAGCAGCAGGCTCAACAGGCAGAAAATGATAAAGCGCAAATGCGTGCCCGAATGTTGCAGCAGCTGAATCAAGTTCTCGCGACGCGGGACAGCGCACGAGGCTTAATCGTAAGCATGCCGGACGTTCTATTCGACACGGGAAAAGCGGATCTCAAGCCTACAGCTCGGGAGCGCCTGGCTAAGGTGGCAGGGATTCTGATCGCGTACCCGGACATCCACGTGGAGATTGATGGATACACCGACAGCACCGGGAGCCTGGAGTTTAACGAGCAGTTGTCTCAACAGAGGGCGGACGCGGTGCGTAGTTATTTGGCCAGCCAGGGAGTCAATTCGTCGTCCATAACGACGCAAGGTTTTGGGCCGAGCCAGCCGATCGCCTCAAACGATACGGCTGCGGGCAGGCAGCAGAATCGTCGTGTGGAACTGGTGGTTTCCGGATCATCGATCGGTGAGGCTGGGCAAAGCGCGCCGAATCAGAATGCCGCCACGGCAGCGCCCACGAGTGCGGGCGATCAGGCTACGCCGGCACAACCTACGGCACCAAACGTGACACCGATGCCGGCAGGCCAGACCACGGCGCCTCAACCATAGGCGCCGATTACGGCGACGTTGCACTGCTCGAGCCGGGCGGATTTCTTTCCAAGTTAGCATCCGTGGCGCGAGCGATTTCGCGGCGCAGCACGCGTAAATTCGCCACAGCGTCTAACAAGTCTTGGTATTCAGTGCTGTCGGCATTAGGGTGCGCGTTCAAGGAAGTCCGAATGGCGCTTTCGGCTCGCTCAATGCGCTCCGGCAGCTTGCCGGGATCGAGCTCAAGCAATGCTGCCCGATAGAAAGCGCGCCAGTCGTTTTGCTGGTCAGCGTTCACCGGATCTCACCTCCAATAACGAGGCAGCTGGGGAACTGCCTTCACGGCGACGTTACGCCGCAGAAGATAAAACGAGTGAGGACAGCATGTCTGTTCGATACCGGACAATTCTGCCAGCTAGTGCGCGCTTGGTCCCCCGTTGAAGTGTTTCATGGCGACATAGCATTCACAGGCGGCATTTTCCAGGCCCGGCCGATTCAGAATTGTGACCGTGCCCCGGATATTCTCGATCAGGCCGCCGCGTTGCAGAATTCCGGCTGCCAGACTCACGCTGGGACGCCCGGTGCCGAGCATCTGGGCGAGAAACTCGTGAGTTACCCGGAGGGTTTCCGAGTCGATGCGGTCCTGGCACATGAGCAGCCAACGCGCCAGTCGTTGCTCAATTTCATGCAAGCGGTTGCAGGCTGCGATTTGCGCAACCTGTAATCCCTGAACCAGGACGTATCGGTTCCATATCAGTCGCAACTCCGGGGCCGCGCTCAGGACGTCCGTTAAAACCGATGATTTAATTCTCAGGCCGCTTCCGAGGATTTGCATCACTGCACGGTGCGGGCCGCGGTTCAGTCCGACGCCCAGCGGCGTGCCCACGATGCCTTCTTTGCCGACGATGGCCACCTCCACGCTTCTCCCGTCGCTGGTGAGAACGACCAGTGAGGCCATGCCGTCATTCAGGAAGTAGGCGAAGTCGATCTTGGCGCCGGCTTCATGCAAAATGTGTTGCGCAGGCAGGTCCAGCGGCTCCAGATGTTCTCGAAGCAAATCGTATTCGTCCTCTGGAATGGACCTCAGAATCGAGTTTTGAACTCGTCCACCTGCAGAATCAGTTCGGGTTGCTCTTCGTTCTTTTCGACCGGTCGTACGTTCCACACCGCTCCTTGCAAGCTTTCGCAAGCTTAAGGCATGTTTTTGACAGGTGGGCGTAGGCTAGTGGTCGAAGAGGAAGTTTGTCTGTTCGGCAACGAACGGAGGCGCGGATGAGTTACCTCAGTCCGAGTCCTCCGTTAAAGTTCTGGATGACGCCGTAACACTCGCAGGCAGCCCGTTCCAGGCCTTTGCGGTTCAAGACCTTCACGGTGCCGCGCATGTTTTCAATCAGACCGGCGCTTTCCAAAGCTCCTGCGGCCAAGGTCACGCTGGGTCGCCCGGTGCCGATCATCTGCGCGAGAAATTCGTGAGTTAATGGAAGCACGGGAGAATCCACTCGATCCTGGCACATCAGCAGCCAGCGCGCGAGTCGTTGCTCAACATCGTGCAAACGATTACAAGCTGCGAGCTGTGAAACCTGCATGCCATGCATCAGGGCAAAGCGGCTGAGTTTCGATTGCAGCGTTGGCGCACAACACAAAACCTCCTGGAAAATTTCTGACCTGATTCGTACTCCACATCCGGACATCTGCATAATTGCCCGAAAGGTCCCGCGCAGCAGGCCAACCGTGATGGACATTCCCACCATCCCCTCGCGTCCCACGATGCCGACTTCCACACTTCTGCCGTCTGCGCTTAAAGCCACGAGAGAGGTCATGCCTTGGTTAAGAAAGTATCCGAACTCGATCTTCTCCGCGGGCTCATGCATGATGTAGTACTGCGGCAACTCCGCCGGCTCCAGGTGAGGACGCAGCAGATTGTATTCTTCATCCGGAAGGGACAAGAGAATCACATTGTTCACTGCCTTTCCCGCCGCATCGGTGCGGGCGCCGGGAGCTAACGGCATTGACTTCGGCTGGACAATCCTTTCAACGATTACGTTTCCGTCTGCCAATGGCAATCACCTTCTTTCTCGTTTTCTCGAATGATTGGATGCGGAGGGGAAAGTCGGTCGGGATCAATGAGGCTGTAGACTCGAACAGGATTTCATCGATACAGTGGGGTACGGCTTGGCTTAAGGTGTTTCCTGAGTTTTGTTCAGGTTTTCTTGTAGGCGGAGGGATGCGAGAAAACCAATCTTGGATGAGGCGGCGCTTTATCGCAGCGCCTCGCAGCTTGCGGAAAAACTCTTAGCATGGATAGTTTTGAAAGCGCATGGCTTCAGCC
>JBEKGG010000108.1:0-13017 GCA_050012915.1 Terriglobales bacterium
GCGCACGTAATTGCCGCCGCTCTAAAGGTTATTCCTGCGAAGGATGTGTACGCCATCGTTGGTCACGAAGCGGATCGTGTTCGCCAGGCCGTCGCGCAGACCGGAGTTAATTTTATTCTGCAGAAAGAGCAACGCGGCACCGGTCACGCACTGATGATCGCACGAGAGGCTTTGGTGCCTTATGACCAAGTGATCGTGTTGTCCGGGGACGCGCCGTTGATCACTCCTGGAACCATCGAGCGGCTTCGTGATTTTCATAGTTCACAACATCCGGCGATGACGATTCTGACCGCGCAACTGCACGACCCGACCGGTTATGGAAGAGTGATCCGCAAAGGCAGGAACAGCCACGACGTGTCCGCTATTGTCGAAGAGAAGTCAGCCACTCCAGCGCAACGCAAGATTCGCGAAATCAACTCGGGCTTTTATGCCTTCGATGCGAAAGCTCTCTTCATACATCTCAATGAACTGAGAAACGACAATCCTCACGGCGAGTTCTATTTGACCGACATGGCCGAGATCCTGCGTCGAACGAAGAAGCGCGTCATGGCGGTGGAAGCGAGCGATCCTCACGAGATTCTGGGCAGCAACACGCGTGCCGAGATGGTCGACATCGATCAGCGCATGCGACTCGCCAAGTGCCTGCAACTCATGAGCGAAGGGGTAACGATTTTTTATCCGCAAACTTGCGTCATCGATTGCGATGTCGAAATCGGTGCGGACACGGTGATCGAGCCGTTCGTGCAGATTCTAGGCAAGAGCCGCATCGGCAATGATTGCCGCATTCGCTCCTACACCGTAATTAACGACTCCACCATCGGAGACGGCGTCACGATTCTTCCTGCTTGCGTACTGGACGAGGCTCATGTGATGAAAGGCGCAATCATCGGGCCTTATTCACGTCTTCGTCCCGGAAGCGAGATTGGTGAGAACGCGCATGTAGGGAATTTTGTGGAGACGAAGAAAACCCGTCTGGGCAAGGGCTCCAAGGCCGGTCACCTCAGCTACCTCGGAGATTCGGAGATTGGTGAAGGCGTGAACATTGGCGCTGGTACGATCACTTGTAATTACGACGGTGCGCGCAAACACATGACCGTGATCGGAGACGGCGCATTCATTGGGAGTGATTCGACTTTGGTTGCGCCGGTCAAAGTTGGACGCGACGCTTACGTCGCCGCCGCCTCATGCATCACGGATGACGTACCGCCGGATTCGCTCGCCATCGGCCGAGCCAAACAGATCGTAAAGGAAGGCTGGGTCAAGGCAAAGCGCGCAAGCCGGGAGAAGTTGGACAAACCAGTTCTTGGTTGAGCGCCTCGAGGAGAACGCCGCTACTGCAGTTGCACGTAAGGGGCGTTGACGCAGGTCGCGTTCGCGATCGCGGGCGCGGAATTCCACGCGGACGCCACGTGGATCACGCCGTCTTCATTCGAGCAAAAGCCACGGACTCCTGTCTGGTTGAAGGCGGCCGGCGCGCCACCAACGGTGTAACCCTGATTCGGTAGGCCACCGGCGGGCACACCGACGCCGAAATAGTAGCCGGTCTTGGCTGTTGCTACAGAAGTTGCGCTGGCAAGTCCGAAGTCGATCAAACATGCATTCTTGGAAACTGGGCCAGTCGTCGGGCATCCCGTCGCGGCTGGCGGACCCAACGCAGCCACCGAATTCGAATAGCCCACGCTTGGATAAGTCGACAGATAGGAGACTTGAGCCGTATTGACGGTTCGAATAGAATTGGCGGCCGACGATTCATTGGCCGAAATCCTGGCGCGAAGCAAGTTCGGAATCGCAATCGCAGCAATGATCAAAATAATTGCCACTACAATTAATAGCTCGATCAAAGAAAAACCTTTTTGTTTGTGCATTCGCTTTTCCTTTTGCGCTTGAGATGACAATGGATCTGCCCCTCGCTGTTTAGAACGCGAAGAGGCCGCAGACCTTGCGTAATTGTTGCTTGAGTTGCTCAGGATTTTCTAAGGACGCGTCGCGGACTATTTCTTGCGCCGCCGAATCAGCAGTTCAAAGCTAACCACGCCGTTATAGTCTCGAAGAGCCAGGATCGACATATTGCGCGTCAAGTTATATTCCGCCTGAATAATCTGCTGCGAGGTCTGCGAAACGTTGCTGGTGTAGGTCAGAGTGAGATTGTCAGTAACCTGCCGCTCGATCGTGACGGCGGGAGTGCTGGTGGTGGGGGAAGTTTCCGTGTTCAAACCTTGAGGATCAATGCGGATGGTACCGTTCCCCAACAAACTTCGCGAGCGGCTGCTGATGGCGGAGTTCAGGGCTTCGGACAAAATAGCGCTCGACGCTTGTTGAGCAAATGGCGACGACCCAGATTGTTGCAGTTGCGCCGATTGCTGCTGGGTCTGGCCGAGCGCGAGCAAACTGATGATGTCACCGACGGGTAGAGGCGGCTCGGAGCGATAAGTCAGGTTAAGCTTGTCGATCGACCCGGTGAGGTTGAGGGTGATGTCATAATCCTGGACATGAGTAGAGGCCTGCAGATCGAGGACTGGCGTGGTTGTAACCGGGTTGGTGAAGGTGACGTCGCCACGCTCCATGCGATACTTGGTTCCGTTTAGAGTGACTACGCCTTCAGTTACGTCGGCTCTGCCCAGCAGAACCGGCTTGGCCGCCGTCCCCCGCAGATGAAAATCAGCATCGCCGGTAAGCCGCACAACCGCCGTCTGCATCTGCAGTTCGGGCGTCGTAATAATGTGCACGTCCATCCGAATACGGTTGAGGAGCGGATTGGTTTGCGGCAGCGCGGAAGCCTGCGCGCTGCTGGCTAAAGTTGCTCCGAAATCGAATCCGGGAGTGATTGCCAGCCTCGTGACCACCACGTCTCCAGATAGCACGGAGGCCGCAGGCGTGCCCGCCCATCGCAACTGCGCGTTAGCCATGGAGCTAATTCCCTGGGGATAGCGCAGACGTACGTCCTGAGTTTCCAGCGTCAGATTGAAATTGATCTGGCGGTTGTAGGCAGTGGCGTAGCCTCCGAAAGTCACGAGGCCGCCGCCGACATGCGCTGTAAGAGTTTCAACTTGCAACCGATCTTGATTGAATACGGCGGATCCGTTAATCGCGCTCAGCGAACTGGGCAGATCGCTGTAGGCGATTGATCCGTTTGTGATCTCCAACCTGCCTTGGGTCGTGGGTTTGCTGACCGTGCCTCCCAGCGTCAAATCAACCGTGACTTGGCCGGAGGTCGTGAAGTCCGAATTAAAGCTCTGAATAAGCTGGAGATTCGCGTGCCCCTGGGCCCGCAAATCGATGTCCCGCGCAGCATTCAGACGCACCGTGCCGCCAACCGTAAGGTCGGTCCCTTCCCCGATTAAATGGAACTCTCGAATACTAAGCAGCTGATTGGCAATGACAAAACTGATGGGGCCGTTGTTGCGAACCTGAATATTCTCGACGTCAGCAAAACAATCGCTGAGGTTGCCCAATATTTCGAGCTGACTGGGGTTGCGCAACGGTCCTCGTAACTGCAAGTCTCCGGCGATTGCGGACAGGCCAGTCACTCGCCGTTTCAGATATTCCCTGAGGACAGAATCCACGCTGAAGTGATTGAAATGAAAATTTACCGTAGCCGGCCAGGCTCCGCGCAGTTGCACGTCACCATCGATATTCAGTTCCGCAGTCTTAAACTGTGAGCGCCCGTTTACGTGCAGGTCGGCACCGCGGGTTGTGGCTTCGAACGTATAGTCGCCAACAGGCTCACGGTCAAAGGCAAGATCGTGCCAGCGAATGTTCGCGTTGACTACCGGCTGCTCCAACGTGCCGGAGGCTTGGGCAGTGAAATCCATGCGGCCATCGACGCGCACGCGGCTGCGCTGCAGCTCAGGAATGCGGGCGAGGTCGAAGTTGTCGCCGGTCAGGTTAAAACGAAACGCCTTGGTCGACAGGTTGTAAGTACCGTCGCCACTAACATGCGAATCGTAATACGCCAGATGAAGCTGATCCAGAGAGATCGCGTTGCCGTTGAACTGTAAATCCGAATCCAGATGCTGAACCAGTTCGCCGCGGATCACGGCATCGGAAAGTTCAATATGGCCGTTTCCATGAGGCTCTGCCTTTGTACCCTCGATGTGAACCAACAGGTTTGCCGTTCCACTGATGGGAAGATCGTATCCGCTTAGAGCGAGGATTTCTTCGACATCGGTATTCTGCATCTCGACGCGCGCCCTAATCGGGCTCGTATCGGTGAGCAATCTGTCCTGCAGGCCGGCGTTAGCACTGAAAGCGATGGTGGTTTGACCATGATGCAGCCTGCCGTGATGTACAGCGAAGGTATGCGGCGATAATTCAAGATCGGCGGTCAATGAATCGCAGTGCACGTCTTTTGCGGGCGCGCGCGATGTGGCGGGGATCAACAGATCGAAATCTTCTGACTGGAGTTTTCCGGCAAAGGCGATGGCGGACAATTTGCCCGTTGCAGTTCCATTGAATGAAGCGTGTCCGCGCAGAACGACCGGAATTCGTTCCTGATAGCCGACGGCAGTGAGAATCGGTTGCCACTCGCTGAGGTCGGTGGTCGTGACCGAAACGTTCATCGACGACCTGGAAGAAAGCACCCCCGAGGCGCGAACTTGCGTGGCCCGCGTGGAGGCGCTAAATTCCGCGACCTGTAAATCGCCAGAACCCGCACGATAACTCGCATGCAGGTTGGCGTTGAGCGGTAATTCTCCAGTTTTGAGTTGAGCTGGCGCCACTACCGCCAGAGCGACTTCGGTCTCCGCATTGGCGACCGATCCGCGCCACCTCGCCTCCACGGTTCCGGTAACGGCTCCTGCCAACTTGACGCGCTGAAAGGGCCGCGCGGACGTGGAAAGAGCCGTCGCTATTTCATAGGCGGAAACATCTTTTACTCGCAGCCGAACGCTTCCCTTCTGTTCACTGGATGCGCTGGCCTTCGCACTTTTGTTTGCTGGCGCCGAATTGAGCCAATTGGTGATTTCGGCGTCACCCGTCACATCTCCCCCAAGCAGCTTCGCCTGCAGCTGCGAAAGTGTAAGCCGCTGGGGACTGATGGCGTAGTCGCTGCTCAGAGTTATGCCGCGCAGTCCAACCGACTTATCGCGCCAATCGAAGTACTTAAGCGCAAGTTTGCCGGACGAAGAAAAAACCGCCTCCGTCCACGACCCTTCGCCGGTCGCCGGCAACACGCCTTGCCGTACTTCGGTGCGACGGGCAATCGCGCTCGCCTCGGCAAGATCGAGCGTCAGGTCGTACTTGGCCACGACACTCGGCCGTTTGAAATTTACTACGTGTCCACTGGCCTGTACCCGGGAACGTCCCGAAGTAGCCTTAAATGATTCGACATCGAGACTGTCGGGACCCAAACTGAAATGGACTTCCGCCATCCAGGTAAGCGGACGATAATTTTGCAGAGTGCTATCGATTTTTCCGAGCAGAAGATTGCCGTTGTAACGGCGGTGCAAAAGAGAATAGCTCGCATCCGCAGACACATCATGAGCAACGAAATCAAACGGAGTCTTCTGGTCGTTCCAGAGGAACTCGCCTTGCCGTACCTCCAGCTCACTGATGGACAAGGAAAACAGCTGTTCTACCGATGTTCTGGTTGAGGTCTTAGATTTGGGCACGGGCTGATTCGTAGTGCCATCTGGATAAAGAACGATGTGGACGACGGGGTGGTCGACGACGAGAGACGAAAAGCCAAACTCAGTTTCCAACGCGGAGATGACTTTAATTCGCGCAACCAGGCGGTCTATGTGAGCATATGGGATCTCGTTTGCGGCTTCGCGCCCATGAATGGTGAGGTCCCGAATCTCGATCTGGAAGCGGAATGGAACGGTGTGAACCCCGCCCAGATCCACACGCCCGCCGGTAACCCGCTCCAACTCAGCTATGGCGCGGCGGCGGACCAGCGCCTGGAAGGAATCGGTGGTCATGTACCAACTCAGACCACCCAAGCCAAGCAACACAACGAGCCCTGCGAGAAGCAGATAATTTCGGACCCTGCGCCAACCCGGCTTGGCGCTGGGCTCGCTCATCGCAACTCGGGTTCGGTTTGGATCCGGCTGCCCGAACGCAAATCCTGCAACCAGGCAACCAGCATCTGGTTCATCTTTTGCTGAGTCAGCAATTCCCTGATCTTTGGGGTGACGTCAGCAAGAGGAACTTGTCCGGCTCCCGATTGCCTTAGCTGAGGAAGAAGCTCCTGATTGTAATAACTCTCAATGCTCTTGGAATCGATTACAACGTTGGGTCGTAAGCGGGAGTCCACCAAACCCATTAGATCGACGTGCAGAGCTACTCGCTTCTTGAGTTCCTCCTCAGTCAATCCATAGCGGTTCAGCGCAGCCTTCCAGCCAGCATTGCCGTCCGCCGGGTAACGTTTGCGAATCTCCTCAATATTCTTTTCCACTTCTTCGCCACTGGCATGGGGGAAGCCCGATGAGCGCATTTGTTCCCGCAACAACTCCTGATCGATCAGGTGATCCAACGCCGCCTTACGATCGCTACCCTGCACTTGATCGAGCGCGCGGCCAGCGACAAACGCCTCATAGCGCACCGCATCTTCCCACTCGCTCTGCAGGATGATGTGATTGTTCACGGTTGCCACTATGCGATCCAAAATATCTCCTGCCTTGGCAGGCAAGGCAATCGCGAGCAGCACCATGCTACAAGTAAAAATCCTAGCTTTTTGGTTCATCAGAAGCTCTGTCCAATACTAAAGTAAACATTGAAATGAGTTGCGTGCTGCGGTACGAAAGTGCTCGTCTGTTGCCCCGCGCTATTGGTGACCGTCTGGGTACTGGGAAACGCCGGTGGATTTAAATTGTACCCGAAATCGAAGCTCACCGGACCGATTGGCGTCTTGTAGCGCAACCCTACTCCAGCCGCATGAGATATGTAGTTATAGTTGCACTCGCTTGCGGTAAGTTGGTGCAAGCAGAGATCAGGGTCCTTCTGGTGCCAGCGTAGAAGGCTGTCCAGCATGTTCCGGCCGTTGGTAAAGATATTTCCAGCATCTTCAAAAAGAACGAAGCTCAGGTTGTCATCAACGTAGGGCAGATTCGTTGGTGGAAAACGCATTTCCAGGTTATTCACGAAAAGCGCGCTCCCGCCGATGGGAAAGCCGGTTACAGGATCGCGCGGCCCTGCCTGATTCAGCCCGAATCCTCGGAAGGAGTTCGCGCCTCCAGTGAAGAACCGCTCTGCCAGCGGGATGACCGTTATATCGGGACAACTGGTTGCCGTTGGATTTGGGCAAGCTTGCCCGGGCGGAAGGATCACGGTATTGCCAAAGGTGCTCTCGATTCCAACCCGCACCGAACGCGCGAAAACGAATTTCTTGTTCTGCGGCCGATTTTTGCCGAATGCGTAATAAGTAGAATTCTGGGTGAGAATGCTGCTGAAATTTGCTTCTGAACCGAAATACTTGGACGCGACTCCAGCGTCAACGGTGGTGTAGCTGCCTTTGGTGGATTCAAGATTGTTGTCGCGCTTGTTGCGAATGTAAGTGAATCCGGGCTCACCTACGCGTACCGGCAGAGAAAGCAATGGAATCTGGTCGGCGCTGATGTCAATGTTGCTGGCCTTCACCCGGCGATAAGTAAAACGATACGCCATGGTGGTAGCTTTGCTGATGGTCTCCTCCGCTTGCACCGATCCTTCCAGACGTTGGGACGTGAACGTGGTGACGTCAATCGTATTGTCGTAGAAAGAGGTCAAAGACAGCTTCCAGTTCTGACTGTTGAACCAGCGCGGTATGGTTGCGCTGACCAGTCCGCGCTGCTCCAGGCTACCCACGTCGGCCTTAAAGGTGAGCGTATGGTCGCGGCCGCGGAAATTCAGGCGGGTTATCGCCAATGAGACGCGCGGGCTTACTCCGGTTTCGCCCTTCGCCTGATTAGTGCCGACGGCCGAAGGCTGGCCGGTCTGGAATTCCAATCCCACGCCATAGGTGAATGTGTAACGTTTGGCTTCCTCAACGTCGACGAGGACATTCTTCTCAGGCTCGTTTCCATTTGGATTTTGCACCGCCGTACCCACCTGGCTGAAAATGCCGAGATCGTAAAGCCGTTGTTGCGTCTGCAGCATATCGATTTGGCTCAGCGGGTCTCCGGCCTTCACTCGCAGTTCGCGTTGCACAACAAAAGGCTTGGTGTAGTCCAATCCTGACACGAACACGTTGTCTACGAAAACCTGTTCGCCTTCGTGGATGGTAAACGTAACCTCCATGCGATTGGGTTCGCCCGGCATAGCTTTGGCCGACGCCTCAAAGCCGGCATTGGGAAACCCATGGTTAAAGTAGTAGTTCAGAAGATTGTCGCGGTCCTGCGCAATGTCAAATTCAGAGAACGGTTGGCCTTCCGCCGTATTGATCTCGGTTGCCAACTCTTTCTCGGAGAAAGCCTGATTGCCCTCCAAGCGGAACGACCCGACCAGCGTTTGAGCGCCCTCGTCCACAGAAAGCTTAAGCACGAGATCGTTTTCGTGGCCTTCGTAGTCATCGATAATCGTGCTCGTAACCTTGACCTGTTGAAAGCCGTTGGCGCGGTAAAGGTCTTCAATTCCGTGAACGTCGGTGGTGAGCAAAGCCTGACTGAAGTGGCCGTGGGATTGGAACCGTTCGGCAGCACGCACCTGCATGCGAGACTGCAGGCGGTCGGTCAAAAAGTATTTGTTTCCCGTGAATTCAATCTTCACCAACCGGTGGCGCGCGCCAGGATCGATCGCATAAATAATTTGCAGTTCGTTTCCAGCGGTATCCCGATGTTCCTTCATTCCAATCTTGGCGTCGAAGTAACCGCGGCCCTGGAGATAGTTCAGCAGATTGCGGCGCCCTTCATTCAACAGATCCTCATCGACTGCATTTTCTTCGAAGATCGGGACATTCTGTTTGAGCACTCCCCGTTTGATTTTGAATCCCTCCGCAATCACCTGCACTTTGGGTCCGGGGACAATCTCAAAGGTGTAGTCAACCGTGTTCGTCTCCTCGCGGTAAGATTTCTTTGATATCGAAACCTGGGCGAGTAATCGATTCTGTTTCTGATACCTTTTGCGTACTCGATCCAGCGCATTGCTTACGCGCTGCACAGAAACAGGGTCACCGGTGCGCATTTTCGCGATGGTCTGGATCTGGGCCGGCGGGTATCCCGGATTCCCCGTGACCGTCACGTTTCCCACCCGAGCCTGAGGTCCGGGATCGATTTGAAAGAGGATGTCAATTTCCTGCCTGGCCAGAATCTTTTTCTCTTGTTCTTTCACCGACGAACGATAGTAGCCGTTCTCCTGCATAAGCTGCCTGACGTTGGTCAGAGCGCGGTCGATTTGGTCGGAAGTAAAAAGCTCGCCCAGCTGAAGTTTGGAGGCGTTCACGACCTGCCCGGCGGTGGGCCGGTTGGGGACACCCTCGACGTCAACTGGCCCTATGAAGTAATTCGGACTGGTAAAGAACGATAACGCAACTTTGCCGTCGTCGGTTCGCTCGGCTTCTGCTCGGATGTCAGCAAAGCGCCCCGTGGCATGAAGTCTGTGGATGCTTTCGCGGATGAGTTCACGGTCCAGCGGTTCGCCTACTTTTTGCGGTATAACTTCGCGCCAGCGCTTTTGATCCACATCGGACGTGATACCCGGCCAGCGTATGTCGGCCACGATGAGACCTTGGTACCGGGCCATGGTGTCTTCGAGCGATACGGGCGGGGATTGCGCTGCGGCCGACTGATCCTGATCCTGCATTCCTCCAGACAACATGGGCGATTCGCCCGACGCCTGCGCGGCCCACAGCGCCGTCAGCGCCAGCACAATCAGGGATGTCGACAAAGTCCCCCTCAGCTGCAAACCGGCTCCCTCTGTAGAATGTGGTTGGCTAATCGGTTCGATGAGTCCATACAAGGCAATGTTGTATTTCAAGCCTGGATTGTCAGGCGCGTTTGGCTCGCTCTCCTATCAAACCGCACCACTACCCGCCTCAGGTCCAATGATTGTCATTCCGAACAAGCGTTCTTTGCGCCGTGAGGAATCTGGGCGAGCCGCGCGATGTGTCGCGTTCTTTGCGACACAATAACCGCGCGTTTGGCTCGCTTCCCTATCAAACTCCACCACTACCCTCTGTTTTGAAAACTGCGTGGCACCTATCATAATGGTTTATAGGCGTGGAACCGATGACCTCTTTGGAACCGGACGAAAGATATTCCAGGCAGATACTTTTCCGCGGAATCGGGGCCGATGGCCAGCGCAAGCTGACTGCATCGCGCATTACCATCGTTGGCTGCGGCGCCACTGGCTCCGTGCTGGCTTCCCTGCTTGCTCGAGCGGGCGTGGGCACTATCCGGATCATCGACCGCGACTACGTCGAGCCCAGCAACCTGCAACGGCAATCCCTTTTCGATGAAGCCGACGCGGCTGAGTCCCTGCCTAAGGCGATCGCCGCCGCCAGAAAAATCGCAGCTTTCAATTCCGAAATCGTAGTTGAGCCTCATGTCGCTGATCTGATACCAGCGAATATCGGCGCGTTGTTCGAAGGGGCGCGGTTGATCCTCGACGGCACTGACAACTTCGAGACGCGCTATCTTATCAATGATTTCGCGGTGAAGAATTCCCTGCCCTGGATCTACACCGCAGCCGTGGGCAGCTACGGTGTGACCTTGAACGTGCTTCCGGGAAAGACTTCTTGCCTGGCTTGCATTTTTGCCGACCCTCCTCAAGGGACTTTCGAAACCTGCGAGACGGCTGGAATTCTGAACTCAGCGGTCAACTTGGCCGCTTCCATCGCCGCCACTGAAGCCGTGAAGCTGATTGTCGGAGCTGACCAATGGCTGCGGCGCACGCTCCTGTCTTTTGACGTTTGGCGAAACGAGCGCGCCGAAGTTGCCGCCGATAAGCCCCGTCCAGATTGCCGAGTTTGCGGGGAACACGTATTTGCCCACCTTGCAGGTGAAGGCCGTCCGCACATTACTCTATGTGGACGCAACTCCGTGCAGATTCACGAACGCCAGCGCCCGGTGGATTTGGCCGAGATGAGTGAACGCCTCAAGCCGCTGGGTACAGTGCGCCACAACGACTTTGTGCTGAAGTTCTGGCAGGAACCCTACGAAATGACGTTATTCCCCGACGGCAGGGCGATCATCAAGGGCACAAGCGATAAGACTATAGCCAGAAGTCTCTATGCCCGCTATGTTGGATCGTAATAAAACCCGCGCCCAGAGCCAGTTTTCGGGTTATGATGCTGCTGTCTGATTGCGAGCTGCGCCTCCCAGGGACACTTTCGCGGTGTAGAAATCCACGACTTGAAGGTCGCCTGCGCTTCGAAGATTGTGTCCTGGAGACGTTCCCGAAAAATCAGATTACCCAAGGTCTGTGGAGGATCGCATGCGTTTCGTGAAAAATCTGTGTCTGGTTTTGTTCTTGTCCGGATTGGCCGCCGCTCAAACAACCGTAATCGGCGGTACGGCAAGCAACTGGGTTCCTGCTTACGGCGTTTATGCAGCGCCTTTTGTCCCTCTGGTCACCACTCCGTCCGTGACTCTCGCAACCGTCTCGCCGGCAGCAGTGGGAGCCAGCAACGCCACGTTTGGAAACGTGGCCGGCGCAACTAACGCCACTCTCTCGTTCTCGTCGCAACCTCCGGCGGGAGCGTATACCCAAGCCATCTGGTCCCCGTCTTACACACAGCCGAGCTGGCTCGGTCCATTTGCGACTCCAGAGACGGCAACCGAAGCTTCGCCTGAGGGCAGGCCCGCGCGAAGAGGTCATGCATTCGACGTCGGTGTTGCTTCATGGCAGGGCAACGTCAGTGCAACTTATCTCACGGCCAGTTCGAGCGGCGCAAGAAAAGCGGGTCGGACTTATACCAACCAGGATATAGACCAAGTCAATCAGAAAAACGGGACCGTCAAGTACGACGGCAAAACCGAACACATCTGATTTCGGTGCTAATGCTGTTTGAGGGTGGTTCGATCATGAAAGGGGCACGGCTGGCTGTGCCCCACGAAGACAGTCGCTGCTCACCTTTGCGACAGCGCTTCCAGTGCCGCAAAGAATCCCGGACAAGAGATCACCGCCGCGTCCGCTCGATGAATCGTGGTCTCGCCTTCCGCCCGCAAAGCGGCAACCGCAAACGCCATCGCGATCCGGTGATCGCCAAAAGAATCTAATTCTGCTCCGTGCAGACTCTGTCCGCCCGGAATCTTCAATCCATCTTCGCGCTCCTCAACCTCCGCTCCCATGGCTCGCAGATTGGTCGCAATCGCGGCAATGCGGTCGGACTCCTTCACCCGCAGTTCCTTGGCATCGCGAACTTCAATCCCATTCGTGGTGTAAGGCGCGATTGCAGCCAGCACCGGAATTTCGTCAATCAGTGCTGCGGTATCGGCGCCCGCGAGCGTGGCTCCGCGCAGGTCGCGTCCGTCGACTTCTACCGTACCAACCAGCTCTCCGTGTTTATCTTCCAATTCCGCAACCGAGATGCCGACTCCCATCAATATCAATATGTCGAGCAATCGAGCGCGTGTAGGATTCATCAGCAAACCGCTGATCAACAACCGGGATCCGGGAAACAATGCGGCGGCGCAAAGAAAAAAAGCAGCGCTAGAAAGATCGCCCGGAATCTCCGCTTCGATCGCATGGAGTTTCTGTCCGCCTGCAATTCTTGATTGGCTGCCGTTCAAATTCACTTCCGCTCCGAACGCGCGCAGCGCCAACTCTCCGTGATCTCGGGTCCGAAGCGGTTCAGTCACGCGAGTTTCGCCTTGGGCAAACAATCCCGCAAAAAGCATCGCCGTTTTAACCTGCGCACTGGCCACGGGCATGTTGTAGTCAATCGCGAGCAAATTCGTGCCGGTAACGCGCAGTGGAGGCCGGCCTCCATCGGTGGCGGAAATCCTGGCGCCCATCGCTTCAAGTGGTGCGATGATTCGCGCCATCGGACGCCGGGACAGCGATTCATCGCCCACAAGCTCACTGGAAAACTCCTGTCCCGCCAGAATGCCGCTCAGCATGCGCATGGTCGAACCCGAATTGCCGCAGTCCAGCGGCATCTTC
>JBEKGG010000109.1:0-12949 GCA_050012915.1 Terriglobales bacterium
AAAGTAACCACTTGGGGTTCGGTTTGGAGGACGGATTGGCACTACGCCGGACGCGTTGGGACAAACTGTCCCGTCAGCTATTGTTAAGCTTTTCCAACTGATTGACTCCAGGCAGCTTAATCTTGCCCGGTTCGGCATCCCGCCTGCAATTCCACTCTTGCTTCTCACCCTGTAATTAAGCGGACCCGTGAGTCCGCCGGAGGATTCGGTTCCATGAGGAAGTTTCTGGTCATCTGCTTTCTGACAGTAGTCACGCTGGCCTATGCCGACAATTCGAAATTGTCTCCAGATCTGCAAGCGGCTTCGGCGAAGAATGTCGTAGTGCTTATTCAATACAACCATGCGCCTGAGCCCCGGGATTTCCAAAATCTTTCCAACCTGCTGGGCACTGTCGTGAAGGATTTGCCCTTGGTAAACGGAGTCGTCGCAGACATTCCGCGGGCAAATATTATAGCCCTATCGAATCGGGCGGATGTGAAATATATCAGTCTGGACCGCCCGCATCATGCCAGTGGCGGCCACAGCGCGCAGGACGCGATTAACGCCTATGCAGCGTGGCAATCCGGTTACACCGGCAAGGGCATTGGAGTCGCTCTGATTGACAGCGGCGTATTCAAGCACCCCGATCTGCGGGGTGGGGTTCACAATTCGTCTCGAGTTGTGTACAGCCAAAGTTTCGTGTCTGGCAGGTCCAGCACCGACGACCAGTATGGACATGGTACGCACGTCGCTGGCCTGATTGCCGGAGACGGCGCCAGCTCGACGGGTCCAAAGTATTCGCGCACTTTTGAAGGCGTCGCGCCGGATGCGAACATTATCAATCTCCGTGTGCTCGATGAGAATGGCGAAGGAACGGACAGCGCGGTTATCGCCGCCATTGCGCAGGCGATCAATTTAAAACCGCTGTTTAACATCCGCGTGATCAACCTTTCGCTGGGCCGAGGTGTATTTGAAAGTTACAAGCTTGACCCAGTCTGCCAAGCGGTGGAAGCAGCCTGGAAACATGGCATCGTGGTAGTCGTGGCTGCGGGCAATGACGGACGGTTCAAGCCGACGGACGGTTATGGCACGATCAACTCACCGGGCAACGACCCCTACGTAATCACCGTGGGTGCGACGAAGCCCCTGACGCCCAGTCGAACTGGTGACCTGATGGCCAGCTACAGTTCAAAAGGTCCGACCGCTCTGGATCATATCGCCAAGCCCGACGTGGTCGCGCCGGGGAACATGCTGGTATCGCTCGAAGCGCCGAACAGCACGCTTTATGACGGGTATCCGGGCAATCGGGTGCTCTACAGCTATTACGTGAACGGCGGATCCAGCGCATACTCTTCCACTTATTTCACGCTCAGCGGGACCAGCATGGCTACCGGCCTGGTCAGCGGAGTGATCGCGGATTTACTGCAGAAAAGTCCTGAGCTCAAACCGGATCAGGTCAAAGCGCGGCTGATGAAGACCGCGTGGAAATCCCTGCCCGTGTTTAGCAGCATCTTCGTTCCGACCGCCGAAACAACCTATACCGATCAGGACGACGTGTTTACCGTCGGTGCAGGTTACGTGGATGTGGAGGCGGCTCTGGCCGACGCAGACGTCGCTACCGAAACCGCAATGTCACCGACCGCAAATTACGATCGGAAGACGGGCAACGTTTACCTGACGCCGAGCGCGTCGGCGGTGTGGAATACTTCACCGGAATGGAACTTCCGGACGGTTTGGGGCACGTCTCAGTTCGTCCATTCAAACTCAGCCATGTGGGGGTCCTACGCCGTTTGGGGCAATAGCGCCATCTGGGGAAACAGCGCGATGTGGAAGAACAGCGGCATGTGGGGCAACAATGACGCGTGGGGCAGTGACACAATTTGGAGCGACAGCGCCATGTGGGGCAGCAGTATAGAGGCGGGCGAGCCGAATTAACTAGTGGAGCTTTCGTTTTGCCCGCAGGGGACAGCCTGGCGCCAGCCTGAGAGCCTTGGGTTTGGCTCGCGTCAGGTTCCCCTTCGCCTAAAGGCGGCTGCTGATAAACAACGCCATTCTCCTGCATCGCTTCCGTCGCCGTCGCTCATACAAACATCAACGTCAACCGTGACGGTCTGCGTTTCTGGACTCAGCCCGTGTGCCGCAGTCTAGCTACTACGAACGATTTCTACTCTGCGATTCTTCGCGCGACCCTCGTCCGTGGAGTTGCTGGCGACTGGCCGAGCATCTCCGTATCCTTTGGCACTGAGACGGCTGCGGTCGATGCCGTGATCGGCCAGCCAGTTCACGACCGCATTGGCTCGATCGGTAGATAACTTGAGGTTAGCCTCTCGTGAACCTACGTTATCGGTAAAGCCCTCGACGCGAATCTTCCAATCGGGATGTTCTTTCAACGCATTGACAGCATCGGTCAGTGAGGCTTCAGAACCCGGTGCAATGTCGGCTTTGCCGGTTTCAAAACGCAAGCTCGAGAGCGTTACCCTGCCCCTGTTGCCTAAGGCTTCGACGTCGCCATTCGCTCCGCCATTGTTATAGCGATTGAGCGCCGCGACCAGCGGGCGCGCACCCGCCGGGGTATTCAGATCCCCTTGTAGAATTTGCTGATTCGTTACTTTTTCACCATACAACTTTGCGTCTTCACTCTCATCGGGGCGCAAGGTAGAGCCTTCCAGGGATAGCCCGGCGAAAAGACCCCGCGAACGTGACCACGACAGAATCTCGGCATGCAGCAAGACGTCAGTGTTGGCGCTGGTATCGCGGCCCACCGGACCGGCTGCGGCCTCGGCCTCGCCTCCGATGGTGAACTTGTCGGCCAGCAGTTTTTTCATTCCGCCCTCGTTCATGATGAGCAGAAACACGTCAGTTGAGGATCCGCCAATTTGCAGACCATAGCTTCCGCCCTCAATCCGGATCGCGGCAGGCGTTCCGAAACGGCCAGTGCCGTTCTTGCGGCATGAGACGAAGCCACGGCCATACTTCCCTCCGACGATGAATGCGGCTTTCTTGACCCCGGGAATAATCACGATACATCGCGATTTATCAAAGAGGTCGCGAGGAATGCCCTTATCGGGTTCGTGCATCGCTTCACGGAAAGCGATGGCCGCATTTTGCAATCTCTTGTCGGGCGACGATTCTGCATCCTGAGCAGACAAGGATGTCATGCCGACAAAGAAGCATAAGCTCACAGCCGTAATCAGCGATAGACGTGGAAACAGTTTCGAACGCCCCATGTGCGTTATTAAGTTATGAGTCGAAGTCATTTCATTTCTCCCGAGGCGTACTCAGATGCACAGGCGGCTGATACCGTTGCTTAAATCGACCGCTGTTAGTAAAGGAGCAGAACGCTCTTCGGCACGCCCGGAAAGATGAGCTAGCAAGACGTTAGCGATTGGAATCAGGCAGCTAGCGAGTGGCAGTTTCCTCCATCAACCATAATGGCCATGACTTCACCGAGGGAAGCGAACTCGAAGCTGGAGATGGAACTGGCGTCCTCCAGATCCCGCCTTACCGAAGGACGTGGATTAAACAATTTCAATTGAATGCGGCGTTGACGCGCCCAGCGCTGCAAGAACAACAACGTACTCAAACCTTCGGCCGCAACGACGATTACTTTTGAGAAGTCAATTACGATCACACGCATCGACGGCTGCCCTGTTACCGCCTGCCGTAACTGAAGGGCATCCTCGGCGACCATGATTGTGCCCTCGCACTCTACGATGCCTGCTTCCCCAATGCTATCCCGGTTCACCATTAGCATGTCGTCACTCCTGGTAGGGAAAGGGCACGTTGAGTACCAGAATGGCATCCTTGTTTTTTCTTCCAGTTAAGACTCCGAGAGGAGAGTCGCGACTGAAAAGTTTGCTAGGACCCGAGCAAATCTGCGATACAGCCAATCCTGTAGGTAGGGTTGAGCGGTTTGGAAATCCCTGACCGAACGGCTCGACGGCTCGGCTCAACCAGACTTTGACAAATTTGTGACCGAAACCTGACACACGATAGCAAAGCCGTGCCATAGGCTGTCGGTGCGGTTATTTTTTGCGGCACCGGCGATAAAAATCACACTGGAAGATTTTGGAGGCGAAGGTGAAATTCAGAAGCAAAGTTTCATGTCATGCTGCGCTGGCAGCTCTAATCGTTTTTTCCTGCTTCGCTGCACAAGCAGCGTCTACCCCTCGCAAGGGCGCGGGAAAAATCCTCGTACACACGAAGTTTGGCGGAGCAATCTTTGGTTGGGATCTCGATCAGAGCGGAACTCAAGGCATTTTGACCGAGGCCGGCGGAAGTGTCAGTTCTGCAGTGGAAACCTTTGATCTGAAAACCGGCAAGATCGTTAAAGTGGTCAGCACCACCGGCCCGAATGACCAGGACGTCACGCTCGGCGTTGTTGGCAGTTCGGTTGGACTTATTGAGGACGAGCATGTGGGCAGCAACGGATTCGTTACCCGGCGCACTTATCATATGGTGAATCCACTGACGGCGGACAAGTTCACCAGTCTGTGGACTCCGCCGGGCTTCAACAAAAATCAAATCATCTTCGGGGTGAGCCGGAACCAGGGAACATCCACCAACGCTTTCTATGTCAGCAACAACGCTTCCAATGAAGTTTACGTGTTCGGCTCGGATGTGGCCAAGAACACATTTGGTCCGAAGGTGATTTTGACTGATCCCGATTTCCAGGAAGCTGGCAATGTGAAAATTGGACTCAACAGCACGACCAATAGCGCCGTGCTGGCCGTACGCAGCAAATGCGAGAGCTGCGCTCCCGAAGTCGGCATCGTCAACCTCACAACTGGCGAGTTTAGCAGTTTTACTTTTCGGGGCAATGGCTTCGGCGGTGAAGTGGGTGGTCTCGCAGTCGATTCAGACGATGGAATCGTCTGCACCACGACCGAGGTGGACGGAGATGTTGAATTCTACGACCTCAACACGCAAACTGGATTCGCCGAGGCGCTACCCATCGTAGGCAACAACCCTCCGGGCGGCGCGGACGTTGAATTCGATCCGGTACACAAATTATTTCTGGTCGCCCAACCGAATGCCGGCCTTCAACAAGGACCTAGCATGATCTACGTTTACGACATACAAGGAAAGCTGGTTGAATCACTCAGCGGTTTCGATTTCTCCAATCGTTTCACGGTTATTGGCATGCACATCGGGATCCATCCCCAAACCCGCAGCGGCTTTGTGGATGACCAGTCGAGCCAAAACATTCCCAACCAGCTGCGCTCGTTCACTTACTAGCAACCAGCTTTTCCTGAGAAACAGAACGGCCCGCGCCATTCGGCGCGGGTCGCCCGGTGTGGGCAAGGTCCGATGGATTCTTTAGCTAAAGATCGACGTGCGGAGCTGTAATCGCGTCCGCTTTCCGACTCATGCAGAACTCATGACGCCAACCAAGAAGTGATGTCCGGCTTTGAGACACAAGGGTGTGAGCGATTACTGTTGTGACTGTCGCAATTACACGCATTGATCCACTCGGTCGAATTTCCAGTGGGGAGTAGAGATTATTTCCTGCGGCGCTTCTTTGCGTGGCGCTTCGATGTGGCTCCGCGTTCGCTCTTGACGACGCTCTTGCCCGTTCCGCTCGTACCCAACCGCGCCGCCTGCTCCATCGCCGTGCGGATGTAGCGCCGCACCAACGGACGCTCGACATCGCGCTGGCTTCTGAGCTTGATGTGGCGCATGGTTTTACCCTCGCCTTCTAGCACCCGATTCGGATCGGGAAGAGTACTCCCCCGCGGGAATCCCAGGTTGATGTGCCCCGCATTGGTCGCAATGTAACAGAACATGTCCTTCATCTTTCCACTGAACCCGAACCAGATGGCAACTGTGTACACCTGGTAGATCGACTCCGAGGCGTCGGGCGCTTCGTCAAGAATCACCTCTCGCAGTGCGAGAGCGAGATCCGAGATGTGCCGGTCGTAGGCTTCAAGGAATCCGAGCAGTTGAGGATCCGGGGGGCGTTGCATGGCGGCGGACCAAATATACACTGAAATGGCATGAACGGGACGTAGGCCGGGGAAATTGTCTACGAGTTCGTACCAGGGGCACGCAATTCGTCATGAGGTTGCTTCCCGACGACAGCAAGCCACGAATGGCTCGAAGGCGGACCCGAGCGGAGTCTCATCGACTTTCGGGATGACCCCACCAGCCAGATCCTCTCCACCCACTTTCTGCTCGAACTGGAAACGTTCTAGGTTATCTCGCGCTCTGCACGCTATAGTCGCCAACTATCTTGCAGTCTGCCCATGATCCAGGCACAACGCGACCACGAAACACACCGCGGTTATTCACAATTGGCAGTGAAAGAAAAAAGGTTGGGTAACTCGTCGGTAGCAGTGGAACTAGTTCATGGTCTGAGGTGAGTCAACAGCACGATGTCCGCTTCGCCCTTGCCCACTGCCGCGTAGATAGATTTTCCGTCCGACGACCACGAGACTCGCCGCGCAATCAACGTGGCTTGGTGACCGAAATCGGTTACCGGCCTGAGACTGCCGGTGTCAGTGGCCACTGTCCACATATTCGTGGTCGGGCCGTCCATCAGCAGAACGGCGAGGAACTTTCCATCTGGAGAGAGTACCGGTTGCATGAGCAGAGATGATGAGAGGCGTGAGCCCGGGAGCCGGGTCAACACTTTGTTGGGACCGTTGTCGGGCTTGGCCACATGGATTTCCATATCCGAAAAACCGTTCACGCCCGCCAGGGTTACAACGTAGTAAAACGTTCCGTCCGCCGCAGCGGCCGGGCTGCGCCCATCGGGCTGGACTGGCGTGACGTCGGTCCCATCGGGACGAACCTTATCGATGCGGAAACCTTTGGCTGTCGGGGGTGACACGTAAAGCCACTTTCCATCAGCCGACCAGCACGCCCATCCTCCGCCATCCGAAACTTTATGCGCATTACTGCCATCACTTTTCACCACCCACTGGTCTACATTCCATGCCGAGCTGCCACGATTGACGTACGCAATGTACTGCCCGTCAGGCGACCAAACAGGGACTCCCAAAGCGATGCGCGGATCTTGCTCGAATGTGAGTTGCCGGGTTTTCCCTGTTTCCGGCTGCAAGATCCAGAGATTTCCGTGGCCTCCACTATCACTAAGATAGACAATCTCGCGATCATCCGGCGCAACCGAAGGCGTCTGTACGGCACCGGTTTGATGCGTGACCTGGACACCGCGACGCACATTGTCCTGTGGCGTTCCGTCCACGGGATACTTCCAGATGTCGAATTGCACCCGATCGCGGCTGGCGACTACGTTGCCCTGCTGATCAACATCCGGCGATATGTAAGATGTTTCACCAAACGTGAGCTGCTGCGGAGTGTTATTTCTCAGGCGAGCCAGCCACAGATTCATGATTCGCATATATAGGACGGTATCGCCGCGCGAAGAGCTGAAAATCACGCCCGAGCTGTCCGGTAACCAGGAAAAACCTGCCTCCGGATTTCCGTCCTGTGTGATGCGATGCGGCTCGCCGCCGCTGATCGGCACGTAGAAAATGTCATAGTCAAAGGTTCGGCCGCTCTGGTAGCCCAGCATGCGGTCGTCGGGAGACCAGCGCAAATTGGAATAAATGTAATCGCCGGGAAGCCGGGTGATCGGACGAGCATTCGAACCATCCCCATCTGCTACGGTTAATTCAATTTGTCCTTGATTCTCTCGGAAGTACGCGATCCGTTTGTCGTGATGGCTCAGATCGGCAGGAATAAGGCTGCTGACCAGCGGCCGCGCCGTGCCGCCCAGCGCGGGGATCTCCCAGACTTGACCTTGTCCATTGGCTTCTGGAGATGGCGAGAAATAAATCAGGGAACTGGAATCGGCTGACCAGCGTGGCGACTGATGGTCAGCGTCATCATGCGTGACTTGCAGCGGCGCGCCCCCGGAGAGCAGCCGTACCCAAACCTGGCGCTGGCCTCCAAGGTCGGCCGTGAACGCCACCGATTTGCCGTCGGGCGAAAGCGCTGGAAATTCCTCCATTCCCACGAAGTCGGTCAGTCTTCTGACTCCAACGGGCGGGCGATTCTCGGTGCGCAATATAATTCCCGATGCGACAAATCCTGCCGCTGCTGCCAGCACAACCGCAAGTGCCACCGGGAGCGGCGACAACTTTCGGCTAACTTTGCCCCCCGATAGAGGAACCACAGGACCGCTTTCATCACGGGAAAGCATTTCCAGGTTGAATGCCAAGTCCCGAGCCGATTGAAACCTGTCGCCAGGATCTTTTTCAAGGCAGCGGTGAACCACTCGCCCCAACGCCGGCGGCAGATTGGGAACACTGTTGAAGAGTTCCGCGGGTTCTTCTTTGAGGATCGCGCTCATCGTGTCGGCAGCGGTTGCTCCCTGGAAGGCACGCTTTCCCGAGACCATTTCGTAGCAAGTCGCACCCAGGGAGAAAATGTCGGAGCGAGCATCCGCCGTGAGCCCGCGCACCTGCTCCGGCGACATGTAGCCCACTGTACCCAGTACCATACCGGGTTCAGTTTTCGAGGCCACGGTTGCCGCGTCGGATGTGGCCTCGGGGCGAGTTACTTTTGCCAGGCCGAAGTCGAGAATCTTCACCCGGCCATCGCGCGTGATAAAGAGATTCTCCGGCTTCAGATCACGGTGAACCATTCCCTTGTCATGCGCGGCAGCTAGACCGAGCGCGATCTGCTTGGCAGATTCAACCGCCTTGCGCGCCGTCATAGGCCCGGGACGCAGCCGTTCCCGCAAAGTCTCACCTTCTAAAAACTCGGTAACGATATAAGGCAAGCCCTCATGCTCGCAAAAATCATGGATCGCCAGAATGTTGGGATGGTTTAGCGCCGCGACCGCCTGGGCTTCCTGTTGAAAGCGCCGCAGCCGCTCGGGGTCGCGGGCAAAGGCCGCAGGCAACACTTTGATGGCAACATCACGGTTTAACCGTGCATCGCGTGCCCGATACACCTCGCCCATGCCGCCCGCTCCTAACGGCGATACGATCTCATACGGCCCGAGTTTCGTCCCAGGAGCAAGAGGCATCAGCGCGCAATTATAGACTGTGGGGCACGTAGGAGCGGATGCGACGATTCTGGCGTACGAACCTTACCCGCCGGGTTAGCTACCAGTAGCCGCGAACTGACCGCAATCAGTAGTACGGACCTCGATGGACTACCCGCGACTGCTCCGGCTTGAGGCGGGCTACGTCCCGCGCCCTGTCAGCGGGATTTCTTGCACGCTGCTGAGGGCGGAGTCTTTGATCGATAAAGTCCCGGTCCGGGTGCCCGTCTGCGTCGGTGAAAAGGTCACCTTGATGGTGCAGTCCTTGCCGGTCTTGAGCTTGGCCGGGCAATTATCGGTCTGTGCGAAATCCGCGCTGATGGTGATGCTGGTGACTTTCAGCGGCGTCGCCCCCGGATTGCTTACTCTCACGAGATGCGGGGCGCTCGTGGTACCGACTCTTTGCGGTGCGAAGGCGAGGCTATCGGGCGTTATGCGAAGGTTCCATCGCCGTTTCCGGGCAGAATAGTGACGAACGCGAACGTGCTGCCCGCACTCGCGATGGTTACCGCCAGATCCAGATTGCCGTCGTTGTCGAAGTCGCCGCGGCACGGCCGTCTGAAAAGTTCCGTCGCCATTTCCCAGCAAGACCACGATTCCGCCGTTGGCTCTGTTCGTCGCCACCGCCAGGTCGGTGATGCCGTTACCGCGGAAACTGCCGACCGCGATCGACGATGGGGCGCCTCCTCCAGCTTTAAAAGTTCCGTTGCCGTTCGAGATCAGTACACCGACTGCACTCCCGCAAGCCGCGACAATATCGAGCCTGCGATTATCGCTGAGGGCGCCGGCAAGTCAACGAAACCTGTGGAGTCGACGTAAATCAAAGGTTTTATTGGTGCAACATCGCAATTACGATGCAACTGCCTTAATGAGCGAAATCGCGTGGTTAGGTCGCGCTATCCGGGCGGGCGGGTGTAGAATCGGCGCAGTTTTTGAAGTCAAAAAGGAGATTCGGTCTATGAGATTCGTGAAGATCAGTTCGCTGATTTTGTCGCTCGCCGCCACGCTCGGGGTCGTTCCGGCCTTCGGTGCTACGTGCTCCACCGCCAGTCTCAACGGCGTGTTTGGTTTCATTGACGCTGGATATGATAGTTCCGGAGAGCATGGCGCAAGTGTCGGTCAGATCACTTACGATGGCAAAGGCAAGGTCACCGGAGCATTTACACACAGTCATACTGGGACCATTTCAACGCTCACCTTCAAGGGCACTTACTCAGTTGCAAAGAACTGCACCGGCAGCATTGTGGAGACACAATCGAACAGCGTAAAGCAAACTAACAACTTCGTCATCGACAACGGCGACGACGGAACGCAATTCATCCTTACCGATTCTGGGCAAATCGAGACGGGCTTTTCGCTTGCACAGGGAACTGGTACCTGCGGTCTTACCGGAAAGGCGCAGACGTTCGCGGTAAGTCTGATCGGGCCCAATGCCGTCCTCGGTCCGGTCGCATACGTCGACCAATTGATCCTGAACGGCAAGGGAAAAATTTCCGGCAGCGGATCCTCAAGTATTGCGGGTTCGATTCATAAGGGTACGATCACCGGAACCTACACAGAAGCTGCGGACTGTACGGGAACTCTACAATTCACGCCCCCTGGGGGAAACCTATCGAATTTCAATTTTGTCGTCGTCAACAGCGGGAAGGAGTTGCTTGCAATCGAAACGGACAGCGGCACGACCGTGTTCGGAAACTCACAGCAGTAAGAACGCGGGTGGACCAAAGGGCACAAAGTTCGCTGTTTGGGGGCGGCTGGCCCCGCCGTCGCCGCCCCCAAAAAGCTTAAGGAACCTTCTCTTTCAATCCGTCGATGCAGACGAAGCCTTAGTAATTGTCCCGGCAGGCGTTGGAGTGACGTAGGTTTGAGTGCGAGATCGCGACATCGCCCTGCCGAACTTTACGGCGGCGAGCAGCAGCGAGCTTTGCTGGCCGAAGAACCCCGGGCAACTTCGAGAGTAAACCTGCACGGAAATCACGAACTTCATTCGAGAGTTCAACGAATCTCCCGCCATGACGATCATCATGATTACGCACGAGCGCAGTCTCGCTGAAAGCCACGCGCGCCGCATGATTTTCCTTGGAGATGGCAAGTTGGTTGGAGATCATGTTGCTTCCGCTACTGGTGGGCAAACACGCGGAGGCACGACATGAAAGCGTTGGATATGGCCGAATTGGCAGTGCGCAACTTGCGCGAATCGATCTTGTGCAATTCACTGACGACCCTCGGCATCTCCGTCGGCGTCGCCTCATTGGTGGCCATGCTTTCGCTCGGAATTGGTTTACAACAACTCGCCGGGCGGCGTCTGCAGAAGTCTGGGCTGTTCGACACTGTCGTAGTAGCTTCGCGGCGCGACCTCCGCGGTTTCAATCGCGAACAGGAAGAGAACGGTCCTGCGCCAGCCGAGAGTCCCGCACTGGACGAAACCGCCACGCAAAAGATTGCGAAAATCCCCAACGTTCTTGAAGCCTACCCAGATATCCGCTTCATCACCGAACTTCGCCACGAAGACAAGCCCTATTTGACCGTGATGTCCGGCTTGCCTTTTTCAGCGAAGAATAACGACGCCTTCGATGGAATGCAGGGCAGCTTCTTTTCATCGGACGCGGCGCCTGAAGTCATCCTGCAGAAATCGTTCGCCGCTCGATTACTGGGAAAAGTACCCAATGCGGGAGGCGAAAAACCGAGCGTCGCGGAAGTCGCAAAACCACTGCTGGGCAAGCAGCTAACCATGCGCTATGCCGAACGAACGGTAACTCCCGTAACTGATGCGGATGAGAAAGTCGGATCCTCTAACCCCGAGGGTGCCGCCTACTCAGTGATCTCGCGTGAGGCGACGCTTACAATCGTAGGCATCTGCGATGTCGATCCCGACAGCATGCTAGGCTACGGAACGAGCATCTTCTTGCCGCTGAAACTCGCGCAGAACTTGCACGTGATGCAACCTTCCGACCTGCTCGATGCAACCAACATGGCAAAGGCTACGCCCGTCTATCCGTTGGTCGAAGTACACGTCAAGAGTCCTACCCAAGTCCAACCCGTCGAAGATGCAATCAAGAAGATGGGCTTCAATACCTTTACGATCGGCGGCGCGGCAAGCAGCCAGCAGCAGTTTTTTGCGGTGGTCGACCTCTTTCTCGGAATCTTCGGCAGTTTGGCTTTGGCAGTAGCGTCCGTTGGAATCATCAATACGCTGGTCATGGCAACTCTGGAGCGCCGCCGCGAAATCGGGATCATGAAAGCGATCGGCGCCAGCGATCGCGATGTCAAAGGATTATTTTTTGCCGAGGCTGGCGTGATGGGTGTGTTCGGCGGCTTGGTTGGGGTTGGACTCGGCTGGGCTATCGGACGGGTAATAAATTTGGGCACCAACGTTTACCTGAGACACCAGCATCTCCCACCCGAAAAGATTTGGTTTGTGCCGTGGTGGTTGGTGATTGGTGCCATCGCGTTCGCGATCGTGGTCAGCGTGCTCTCCGGCTTATATCCAGCGAGCCGCGCTGCGCGTCTCGATCCCGTCCAGGCCTTGCGCTACGAGTAAACTCAATTTCTGGGTGTTCTACAACACACCATCGCGATTTCCGGGTTGTCCCGCGTGCGAACCGAACTTGTTCCACTGCTGACAGTATCGGAGTTTCGCTGCTTCTGAGGGCCAGGCTCCGTTTGCATCAAGGAGAATGCGTCCCGGTTGTATCATGGGATGATGATATTTCCTGTCCGAGTTTGCTCTGTCTGCGGGGAAGAGTTCGAACTGAAGCCGGACAAGCCCGGCTTTGCCAACCGCTGCCCAGCGTGCAGCGAAACCGAACAGTCTGCCCCGTTGACGAAGCACGGCATGGACGCCGACGAACGCAAGACTCTGGTAGAAACGAACGAAGCGCGGAGACGGGCGATGCGCGACCTTCTCTACCGCAAGGATGGGTAACGGGAACTCAACGGGTGTTTCTCTGCAAC
>JBEKGG010000110.1:0-12835 GCA_050012915.1 Terriglobales bacterium
GAAGACCAAGCGTATTTACTTCGCCCAGGAAGGCCAGTTCCGAAATTACTTCGAGAAGGCCGCGCGCACCAAGGGCGTGACCGGCGAACTGCTTCTGCAGCAGCTTGAGCGCCGCTTGGACAACGTCGTCTACCGCTTGGGCTTCGGCGTGTCGCGTCGTCAAGCGCGCCAGCTTGTTCGCCATGGTCACGTTCAAGTGGATGGCCGCAAGGTCAACATTCCCTCGTACCAAGTGAGTGTTGGCGAAGAGATTGCGATCCGCGAGGGCAGCCTGAAGTTGGCGATTCTCGAACCGGCAAAGGAATTTGCCAGCCACCAGAACGCGCCTACATGGCTGGAGATTGATCGCGACAACTACAAGGGCAAAGTTTTAAATTTGCCCAAGCGTGAAGACATCCATCTGCCGGTGAACGAGCAGTTGATCGTCGAACTGTATAGTAAGTAGCGCGAGTGGCTGGGCATTCAGCCCAGCCGACGTCATCCTGAGCGAAGCGAAGGATCTCGCGGGTAGCGTCAGATTTTTTCTGGTCCACATTTCGAGCCAGATCAGCCTGTTCCGACGCTTGACCTGAACGCAACACGGACCAGTTCAGGGAGTCGGGACTGAGCCAAACGG
The DNA here is from genome assembly GCA_050012915.1 of Terriglobales bacterium. GTDB lineage: Bacteria > Acidobacteriota > Terriglobia > Terriglobales > Acidobacteriaceae > JABDBE01. Next base: position 617 of record JBEKGG010000110.1, read on the forward strand.
CCGAAGGAGAATAACAAATGTTGTGGAAAGGTTTTCAAAAACCGAAACGTCTCGCGGTCGATACCTCGACCCTCACCGATAAGTACGGAATCTTCTGGGCTCAGCCGTTCGAACGCGGCTTTGGCACCACGATCGGGAACGCCCTCCGGCGCGTGCTGCTCTCGTCGATCGAAGGCGCCGCAGTCACCGCGGTCAAGATCGAGGGCGTGCTGCACGAATTCCAGTCGATTCCTGGCGTAGTCGAAGATGCGACCGACATCATCCTGAACCTGAAGCAGATTCCCTTCAAGCTCAGCGGCGATGCGCCGAAGGCTATTTACCTGCGCGCCGATCAACCGGGCGTTGTCACTTCGGGCATGATCGAAGCCGACGCCGATGTCGAAGTTCTCGACAAAGATGTCTATGTCGCAACGGTGAGCGAAGGCGGCAAGCTCGACATGGAAATGCGCCTCAAGCGCGGCCGCGGATACACTTCCGCCGACAAGAATTTCGACGAAGACCTCGGCATCGGTTTCATTCCCATCGACTCGGTCCACTCCCCGGTACGCAAGTGCAACTACACCGTGGAAGCCGCGCGTCTCGGGCAGATCACCGACTACGACAAACTCACCCTCGAAGTCTGGACCAACGGATCCATCACCCCGGCTGATTCCATCGGACTGGCGGCGAAGCTGCTGAAGGACCACATGAATATCTTCATCAACTTTGAAGAAGACATCGAGACTTCGACCTCGTCCGAAGAGCGCAAGCCCGAGATCAAGAACGAGAACCTCAATCGTTCCGTCGAAGAACTCGAGCTTTCCGTGCGCAGCTACAACTGCCTGAAGAACGCGAACATTCAGTCGATCGGTGAACTGGTGCAGAAGACTGAAGCCGAAATGCTCAAGACCAAAAACTTCGGCCGTAAATCGTTGAACGAAATTAAAGAAATTCTAGGCACCATGGGATTGAGTCTGGGAATGAAGATCGACGAGCAGGGCAACGCCGTACCCGGCCCGACGTCGAACCAGATTCTACCCGCGTCAGCCTACGGCAACGACAACGATCTGTAAGAGTTTGTGGGGACGGGCAATCGTCCCCAAAATTTTGTCATTCCGAACACCTAATTTTGTCATTCCGAGCGCAGCGAGGAATCTGCTTTTCCTCCCGCCGGAACAAAGGATTCAGCCATGCGCCACAAAGTAGCCGGATGGAAACTGGGACGTAACACCGCGCACCGCCGCTCCTTGCTGCGGAATCTGGTCACTTCGCTCATCCTCGAAGAGCGAGTCGAGACCACTGTCCCCAAAGCCAAAGCCATGCGCCCCCAGGTCGAGAAAATGATTACCCTCGGCAAGCGCGGAGACCTCTCCGCCCGCCGTCAGGCTCTCGCATATTTAATGACCAGCGCCGCCGTCGATAAACTTTTCGACACCATCGGTCCCCGCTTCGGTGATCGTAACGGCGGCTACCTCCGCATCATCCGTACCGGATGGCGCAAAGGCGACGGCGCCGACAATGCCTTCGTCGAACTACTGGGCAGCGAAAAGATCCTCGATGAAAAGCGCCAAAAGCGCACCGAAGCCCGCTCCAAGCGTGCCGAGGAAACCAAGCGAGCCATGGAAGAAGCCGAAAAACAGCAGGGAGTGGAACACCCTGTCGCGGGCGCCGAAGGCGAAGACAAAATTAAGTAGAGACTCAGGTCAGCAGGTGGTAAGGCACGGAGACCACCGTAATTCGCTGATTGTCGTTGAACAGCAAAAGCGCCCGGATCGCTTCCGGCCGGTTATTGTGCAGCAAATAGTGATACCAGTGGCTTTCTATCAGCTCCGGGATCAGCACCGCGATATTCCGGTCCGGTTTCGCTATCTGTTGTTCCAGCGCGTAGTTAACGATGGGCTTCACGATAAAACGGTAAGGCGAATCCAGCACCACCAATTGCGGCAGCGGCAGCCCCGCCATCTTCGCCGGTTTCTCCACAACTTCGCTCCACTGGCTGCACAGCGAATCCGTATCTTCGCACTCAACGTGCAGCACATGGATCTCCCGCGACAACGTCCACGCGTAGCGTAGCGCTTTTTCCGCCACCAGACTCCAACGATCAATGGGCAAAAGTACGACCGGCTCGGAGAGGCCGTCCGTGTGCACTGGCGTGCTCGTCCTGATCTCGTTCGCCACTCGCGCATAGTGATGCCGTACCGACCGCATCATCAAAATCAGAGCTGGAATCAAGAGAACCGTAATCCACGCCCCATCCACAAACTTCGCGACCAATACCACCGCCGTCGTGATTCCGGTAGCCACGGCGCCCAGCCCGTTTATAAACATGCTGCGCCCCGCCCCGGGTCCGCCATTTCGCCTCCAGTGCATCACCATGCCAGCCTGCGAAAGCGTGAATGCCAGGAACGCGCCCACCGCATACAGAGGAATCAAACGGTCGGTAACGCCGCCGAAAATAGTCAGCAGCAAGCCGGTCAGCAAGGCCAGAGCGTAAACACCCTGCGCGAATACCAGCCGCCGTCCCCGAATAACAAACGCATGCGGCAAATATCCGTTCTGCGCAATCGCCCGCGCCAACCGAGGAAAATCCGCAAACGCCGTGTTGGCCGAAAGCGAGAGCACCACCAGAATCGACACGATGCTCAGCCAGTAAAAAGCGCCGCGTCCGCTGACCGCAGCCAGCAACTGCGAAAGCACGCTGTCGTATCCCGGCAATCCCGGATCCGTCGCCGCGATTCCATACGCCGGCACAAGATATGCGATCCCCAGCAACATCACCATCAGGATCCCAATAATGATGGTCAGCGTGCGCTTGGCGCATTTGTCGGAAGGCTCGCGGAAAGCCATAACCCCGTTGCTCACGGCTTCGACTCCGGTCATCGCCGTGCAACCGCTCGAAAATGTTCGCAGCAAAAGCCACGCGCTCACCGATCCCGTGATCGCCGTCAGCTTCGGAGGAGCAATCACCGGCACCGGGTGCCCTCCCGCAACCAGCGTCTTGAATATGCCAACTGTAATCAAACCCAAAAGGCAGGCGATAAAAATATATGTGGGCAGCAGGAACACTCCGCCCGTCTCTTGCACTCCGCGCAAGTTGATAATCGTGATGAGAATCAAAATCCCCAGACACAAACTGAGCGTCTCGCGCTGCAGCGATGGCACCGCCGAAACCAGGGCGCCCACTCCCGCCGAAATCCCGACTGCAGCCGTAAGCACGTAGTCGATCATCAGCGCGGCCGCTGCCAGCAGCCCGGCTTTCTCGCCCAGATTTTCTGAAGCGACCGTATAAGACCCGCCGCCGTGCGGATACGCCGAGATCGTCTGCCGATAAGAGAAATACACAATGCCAAGCAGGATCACGATGCCGATCGTGATCGGCCACACATAGACTGCGCCCGCCATGCCCAGCGGGATCAACAATGTGAGCGCCGCCTCGGGGCCGTAGGCAGCCGAACTCAGCGCATCAAGGCCAAAGATCGGAATGCCTTTTAACGGCCCGATTCGCTCCGCTTTTTCTTCTTCCGTGGCCAGAGGGCGGCCAAACAGCACATCGGCAATGTTCACGTGTGGTCGCTGTCGAGCCGCTGCGGCAGCCGCGCCCGACAATCTCCTTTAGGGTCTCGATATCATAACCGCCGATTCAGAAAAAGCATCATGAAGATTATGTAACAACCAAGCCCGATCCCGTTTGTGCCAACACTCCTCAAATTGTCATTCCGAGCTCAGCGAGGAATCTGCCGTCCCTCGCACCCGCGAAAATACGAAATTAAAACACCCCTGTCATCGCTCACGAAGTGAGAGATCCCTACGCACCCGCGATCCCGTTCCCATTTCGGTCTCTAACTCGACTATTTTCTTCCGCGACCATTGCCTTTCCATCCACCCAGACCTAGAATCCGCTTGTTACTGGATCGCGAATCACTATCCCCCATCGCACAGAACACAATCGAAACGCGCCCTCCCGGCGCGCCAAGTATGGAGGCAAATTTATGGCAACAGCACCAAGAACCTCTCCCACTCCTATTCAACCTCATCAAACTCCTAACGTCGAAAACGTCCTCGCATTCCGTACCACTGTCGGCTCCGTCACCATTCCCGGCGGACAGACCAAGTTGCTGGGTGTAGTCGATGTCAGCATGTACGACAGAATTCGCCTGGTCACCGATGAGCGCATCGATTCAACGGCCAACATTGTTTTGCGGCTGACCTTCACCGAGGGTGAAGAATTGGTGGCGCAACTCGATACCATTCTGCTCACGCCGCACTCGCAATTAACTCGCGTCTACGACGTTCCCGGCACGCAACTAAGCCTTTACGCCGACTGCGTGGGCGCCGTCGGCACCAACGCCTCTCTGGATGTGCTGATTTACGGCCAGTACTAAGAGTTGCTCGCACTCCTTGGCACGTGACCTATTCCCCCCAAGAAGCGCACGCCAGTTATTTCGGTGTGCGCTTCTCCACAACGTTTCGGGGATCCATAAGTTGCCGTTCCCCAGGCTTCTCAGCAGACGTCGTTGGGTGGATCAGCCCAACCGGAAGCGCTACCGCCTCACAGGGACATTGGCACCCAAAGCGGAGCCCATGACCCCGGCTTGGGCGGGCGCAGCACGCTCGGCCCCCCCCCTATTCGTTGACGGCCTGCCACTACATCCGTAAGATGAAGCGACTTCAAAACCATTCATCTCCGAATGATCGGCCAGACCATCTCGCACTACCGCATTGTCGAAAAGCTTGGTGGCGGCGGCATGGGCGTGGTTTATAAAGCCGAGGACACCGAACTGGGCCGCTTTGTCGCGCTCAAATTTCTGCCCGATGAAATGTCAAGGGACCCGCAGGCGCTCGAACGCTTTCGTCGCGAGGCACGCGCCGCCTCTGCCCTGAATCATCCCAATATTTGTACCATCTACGAAATCGGCAAAAGCGGCGAGCAGTCGTTTATCGCCATGGAGTTCCTCGACGGCGAGACGCTGAAGCATCGCATCGGCGCTAAGCCGATGGAGAGTGAAACGGTGCTCGCGCTGGGCATCGAAATGGCCGACGCGCTGAATGCGGCGCACTCCAAGGGAGTGATCCACCGCGATATCAAGCCGGCTAACATTTTTGTGACGGCTCAGGAGCATGCCAAGATTCTCGACTTCGGACTGGCCAAAGTTTCGTCCTCCGGCGGGCGAATTCCTGAGAGTGCAGTCATGCTCGAAGCCACGGCCGACGCCGGCCCCGCGCAACTCACCAGCCCCGGCACGGCAATGGGCACGGTCGCATACATGTCGCCCGAACAGGTGCGAGGAAAAGAATTGGACGCTCGCACCGATCTGTTTTCGTTTGGCGTGGTGCTCTACGAAATGGCGACGGGCACTCTGCCGTTTCGCGGCGACACTTCGGGAGTCATCTTCGAGTCCATCCTGAACCGGGAGCCGCCCAAGCTGGCGCGCCTCAACCCCGAAGTGCACCCTGAGCTCGAACGAATCATCGACAAGGCACTGGAGAAAGATCGCGACACGCGCTACCAACATGCCTCCGACCTGCTGGCCGATCTCAAGCGTCTGAAGAGGCAAAGCGAATCAAGCAGAGTCGCAGTGCAGGCAGCGCCCGAGGCGAAACGCAATAAGACCTGGATTTGGATTGCCGCAGGAGCCGTCGTTATCCTGCTGATCGCTGCTTTCGCGTGGCACCTCCGGTCCGGTAGGGCAGCCCAGATTGATTCGATTGCCGTCCTGCCTTTTACCAACGTCAGCGCGGATGCCAGCGCTGACTACCTGAGCGACGGTATAACGGAGTCTCTGATCGCCAGCCTCACCCACGTTCCCGAGCTCAAGGTGAAGTCGCGCAACTCGGTCTTCCGCTACAAAGGAAAAGATGTAGACGCGCAGAAGGCCGGCAGGGAGCTGGGCGTGTCCGCCCTGGTCAGCGGGCGCGTAACGCCGCACGGCGACAACGTGGAAGTCAGCGCTGAACTGACCGACGTCCGCGACAATACGGAGCTTTGGGGACAACACTACAGTGGCAAGAGCACCGAGATCATCTCGCTGGAGCAGCAGATGGCCGGCGATCTGGCGGCGAAGTTGCGCTCCGGCATGAGCACTTCCGAGAAACAGCAGGTCACCAAACAGGGCACGCAAAACCCTGAAGCTTATGAGCTTTATTTGAAGGGACGCTACGCTTGGAATAAAAGAACGGCTGCCAATTTGGAGACAGCAATTTCCTATTTCAATCAGGCCATCGCCAAAGATCCTGGCTACGCTTTGGCGTATTCGGGTCTGGCCGATGTGTACACGGTCTTCCCCGTCTATGGCGCGAAATCGAGCGATGCCGTTCCCAAGTCGAACGCAGCGGCCCGCAAAGCTCTGGAACTGGATCCAACGCTGGCTCATCCCCACGCGGTTTTGGGCGGTAACTACATGGAGTACGACTGGGATTTTGCCGGGGGCGAAGCTGAGTACAAAAAAGCTTTCGAATTGGATCCGAACGATGCAACCGCCCACCAATGGTATGGACAGGACCTCGGCTGGATTGGCGGCCGGGAACAGGAGGCGCTGGCCGAGACAGATCGCGCCCACCAGCTTGATCCCTTGTCGCCAATCATTAGCTCCAACGTCGGATTGGTTCAGGCCATGGGACGCTACTACGACGAAGCTATTGCCACCTGCCAAAAATTAGCCGCGGAGAACCCGACTTTCGCCCAGGCTCACTTTTGTTTAATCCAAGCCTATTGGGGAAAGGGTATGTACTCGCACGTGGTGGAAGAATACAAGCTCCAGGGCCAACTGGGTGGGGACCCAAAGGATGTGGAATTCGCCTCCGCTTTCGAACAGGGTTTCAACGCTGGCGGATGGAAGGGCGCTCTGACCAAAGGCATCGAAGTGCGGCTGGCACAACGGAAAGCCAGCTATTGGTCTGCGTATGACATCGCAGTTCTCTACGCCGCGTTGGGAGAAAAAGACGAAGCCTTCCGCTGGCTCAATGCCGCCTACGAAGAACGCGACTACCAGATGGAAAGCCTGAGAACCGACTTCCGGCTGGATCCCGTGCGTTCCGACCCGCGGTTCGCCGAACTCGTACGTAAAGTTGGGCTCCCGCAATAGCGACGCCGGCTGCACTTTCCCGGAATTCCACCTTACTGCGCGCACGCCTGGTCCTGCGACCGGGAACGCATTCGTACATGTCCTTGTGCGGGTCACCGCGGTAATCTAGCCCAAATTCCTCAGCCCGGTAAACTTAAAGTGACGACATGGGCTTTTCCCGCGTACAAATCGCGATCGCTGTCGGCGCTGGCGTGCTTGTGCTGATGATCTTTTTTGGCTACCTGATGTGGCTGAATGGACAGGGTCCCGTGCTTTCCCGCTCCGAGGACCGCGATCCCCTCTCGGGAACCCCGAATTCCATCGACCTCAATCCCCTGCGCGACCGCACCACCGAACGCGTCGCTGCGAAATATCTCGATGCCATGCGCGACGGCCACTGCCAGGAACAACTTGCTGGATGGGAAAAGGACTATCGCAAAAAGTACGCCGCTTTTATTTGCTCCTCGGAAGCCCAACATCCGCTGGTTTCCTGGAAGGTTGTAGATTGGGAAGACGCGCCACCACTGCGCATCCTGCATTACCGGGGCAAGCGTCTGAACGCTCCCGGACAATCCGGAACCTACAAAGAACTCTTCTCAGTCACGCTCGAGGACAAAGACGGCGGCTGGGTCGTCACCAAATACGACGCCATGTACTGATGCCGATCTGATAAATAATCAGGGTGGGCCACGCTTTCACCAACCGCTGAAGCACCTCCGAACAAATCGAATTCTTTAAAGCGCATCGAAAGGGAAGGGCACGAGTTCACTCGTGCCGCAAAAGGCCAAAAACGAGTTAGGGGTTTTAAACCTCGCCAAAAAACTGTCGGTTTAAGAAGAAAAAAATGGCTCGGTGGCAATCCGAGCCGCGAACCAGAAAATGTAACGCACCGAAACCCCTCAATCTCCCGCCACCATCACTCGTCGCGGTTTCCGGCTCAGATAAAGAAATATCAGAACCTGCGCGGTTAGAGCCGCACTACTGTCTAAGATGACATCGGCGACTCTTCCGGTGCGTGACGGGATGAAAGTCTGGTGCCACTCATCCAAACTCGCCACCAGCGCAGACATAAAAAAAGCAATCGCGGCCCAGCGCAACGCCCATCGCGGAGCCCATGGCAAACGCAATGTAGCCCGCCAGGCACGAAACAAGAAGAAGCTCAACGTAAAGTAGCCGACAAAATGGCCAGTTTTTCGGATGTAGTGATGCACTACCTCGAAGCGCTCCGGATCCATACCCATCAGAAAGTGTAGTAATGGATACAGAAACCGGCTCGTGTGCTCTGCCGAAATTGTGTCGGTCGACTCAATCGCAATGAGCCCTATCCACAAAAGCGCAGCAATCCACGTGTTGACTATTTGTTTGCGATCGGGGGTCAAAAGCGAATTTCCCCCGCGGATTGGAAAGACATAATTCGATTCAACAATGCGGACCTACTCGACCGCATAATTCGGAGCTTCCCGCGTAATCATGACGTCATGCACATGGCTCTCGCGCAATCCAGCCCCGCTGATGCGCACGAACCGCGTCTTCTGCAGCAATTCCGGAATGCTCCCGCAGCCGCAATAACCCATCCCCGACCGCAATCCCCCCACCATCTGGTGAACGATCATCGACACCGATCCGCGGTAAGGGACGCGGCCTTCAATGCCTTCAGGGACGAGCTTGGCGAGGCGGTTCGATTCTTCGCCGATCGCCGTCGAGGAATCGCCGTCCGTGTTTTGAAAATAGCGTTCGCTCGAGCCTTGGGCCATCGCGCCCAGAGATCCCATGCCGCGATAGGACTTGAACGTTCTTCCTTGATACAGAATCAGCTCGCCGGGACTTTCGTCCGTCCCCGCGAAGAGCGATCCGATCATGACCGCGGCAGCGCCGGCCGCCAGCGCCTTCGTAATGTCGCCGGAATATTTAATTCCGCCGTCGGCGATAACCGGCACGCCAGAGTCTTTAGTAGCGCGATAAGCTTCCGCAATGGCGGTAATTTGCGGCACGCCGGCTCCGGTCACAACCCGCGTCGTACAGATGGATCCGGGACCAATACCAACCTTGATCGCATCCGCGCCCGCTCGGGCCAGTTCGCACGCGCCGTCGAAGGTCGCGACATTTCCCACGATCAGATCGACTTCCGGCAGCTTCGATTTCACCGCTTTGATCGCATCCAGCACGCGCGTGGAGTGTCCGTGGGCGCTGTCGATCGCCAGCAAATCCACTTTGTACTTGGCCAATTCTTGGGCGCGTTCCAAAAAATCTCCAGTCGCGCCGATCGCCGCCGCCGCCCGCAGCCGGCCATGCGTGTCTTTGGCGGCGTGTGGATATTTCAGTTTTTTCTGAATGTCTTTTACAGTAATCAGACCTTTCAGATTGTATTTGTCGTCGACCACCAGAAGTTTTTCCACGCGATGTTCATGGAGAATTTTTTCCGCATCTTCAAGCGTCGTTCCCACCGCGACCGTAATCAGGTTCTCCTTGGTCATGACCTTGCTGATGGGAATATCGAAACGGGTTTCGAAGCGCAGATCGCGGTTGGTGAGAATACCAACCAGCTTTCCATTCTGCGTGATGGGCACACCGGAAATCTTGTACTGGCGCATGACATCCAGCGCCTCCGAGACCTTCGCGTCCGGCGACATCGTACCCGGATCGACGATCATGCCACTTTCCGATCGCTTTACTTTGTCGACTTCGTTGGCCTGCTGTTCGATCGTCAGATTGCGATGAATGATCCCGATCCCGCCCTGCTGCGCCACCGCAATGGCCATGTGCGATTCGGTGACCGTATCCATCGCCGCGCTGATGATCGGAATATTCAGCCGGATATTGCGCGTGAGCTGGGTCTGTGTATTCGTCTGAGTCGGAATCACATCAGAACGAGCAGGCAGCAACAACACGTCATCGAATGTAAGCGCCTCAGGAACAGGAAAATGAATCATATTTCGTCTCAGGAAAACCGCTAACTTCTATTCTAGAGACGACCAGCGCTAGAGGCAAATGGGCGCGCAATCGGTGAGCGGTGCAGTTTGATTGTCATCCTGAACAAGCGTTCTTTGCGCAGTGAAGGATCTGGGCGAGCCGCGCGATGTGTGGCGTTCTTTGCGACACAATAAACGCGCGTTTGGCTCGCTTCCCTATCAAACTGCCCACTAGCCGCAAATCCAAGCAACCCCGCGCCCATCAGAACCCCGACCGCGGAAACCACAAAAGTAGGACGTTGCCATCGGGCTAGCCAACCGTCACGCTCAGATTTTTTCGAAAAAGTGGGCCACCTTTTTGCCTGAGTCCTCGGTATAGTAAACCGTGACCTTGGTGCCCTTTTCGGTTCCCGCCGCGATACCTTTGCCGGCGTCTGCGGTGGCGTGACCGGTCAACCGGAACGTTTCCTCGGTCCCGTCAGCCGTTTTCACCACCAGTGTTTTTCCGCCTCTACTAATTTCCTTGATGGCGCCATCGGTCGATTTCAGTCCGTCTTTGCCCACTTTGTCGAACTCGACGGCCGTGTCTTCAGTCCCGCGCGTGGTGTAGTGAGCTACGACTTCAGTTCCTTCTTTTAGTCCATGCCATGAATCAGCGCCGGCTTTTGCCGTTGCATCCGCGCCATGAACCGTCGTCTTGGCGACAAAATGCACTGTGTGTTCCGTCCCGTCGGATGTCTTGATTACGACCGTCTTGCTCGCCGAATCGACCTTCTCAATCGTTCCGTGGACGGCGCTCACCACATCGTCCGCTGCGAACACCGTTGCAACCAGCATCAACGCGAGCATCAGACTGCCAATCGTTTTCATGATCTTGCAAGCTCCAATGATTAAGATTTTTTCGCGAATTCCGAATTTCTCAGATCGTTCATTCTATCGGATTTTGGAATTGAAAAGCAGCAGCGCTTCAGGATTTTGCAAGGCGCGTAGAAAGCGTTGTGCTTATGCTCAGATTCACATAAGCGATAATGCGAGCTTCTTCAGGCTAGTTTCTCCGCCGCCCAAATTGCGCTTTCAGCAACAACGGAATCTCCATCCACCGTCAGCCTTTCGAGGAGCGGAAGAAACTTCCGATCGCCACTGTTGCCCATGGCAATCACGGTATTTCGTCGCAGCCCGCTGCGTTTGGTGCGTCGGATGGGTGATCCGCGAAACTTCTCGCGGAACTCTTCTGCACTCATCTCCGCGAGCCACTCCAGCGCCGGATTGACCAGGCCCTCCCGCGCCTGAAATTCCTCCGCGCCGGTCACTGGCGCTTTCCGGTTCCACGGGCAGACGTCCTGGCAAATGTCGCATCCGAAAACATGCCGCCCGATGCCTTCGCGCATCTCTTCCGGAATTGCTCCCCGCTTTTCGATAGTCAGATACGCAATGCATTTGTTCGAATCGAGCTCGTAAGGCGCGATGAAAGCCGCTGTGGGACAGGCATCGATGCAGCGAGTGCAGGTGCCACAGCGATCGGGCGCGGGCAAATCGGCTTCGAGTTCGAGCGAAGTCAGAATCACGCCCAGAAACAACCACGAACCCAGCTTCTGATTCAGGATGCAGGTATTCTTCCCAATCCATCCCACGCCGGCGTATTTGGCGTAGACGCGCTCGACCAGCGGGCCAGTGTCAACGTAGCAACGAGTTTCAAGCGCCGGGGTCCTGTCACGGGTGTCTTCTTGGACTTGTTGTTCGACTGAACGCAGACGGCGCATCACCGCCTCGTGGTAGTCCTCGCGGCTCCACGCGTATCTCGAAATCCATCCCCGCTCGGAATCACCAACCTGCGTAGAGTATGGATGCGCCGTGTTGTAGTTGATTGCGCAGACGATCACGGACCGCGCCCACGGTGCAGTCGATCGAAGCGAAGAGCGTTTGAGCTGTCCCCTTTAGTCGCGCGCTTCCAGGTATTTCATTTCCCCCGCATGTCCAGCTTCGATCCAGTGCGGAAAGTGATTCAGCTCGGCAAATTCGCGGACCGGCGCGATTCCAGCCAGTTCAAAGCCGGCGTGATGCGCCGTCTGCTTTACCAGCGCCGAAATTTCGCTCGTCTGCTTCAACATTTTCTGTAGAGGCGTGGCGCTACGTCTCGCTTTTATTTGTTGCTGGCGTTGATTGTGTTGTCTGCTTCAGCCAGTTCCGCCTGAAACTTCGCCGCTTTGTCGGGTTCATGCAGCGCGCCATATTCTTCAACCAGATCTTTCCGCGCGTTCTCCAACCAGTTC
>JBEKGG010000111.1:0-12832 GCA_050012915.1 Terriglobales bacterium
CTGCTGGCCTCGACCAGTTTCTGCACTGACGGAGCCACCATCAGCAACAACTGCGCTTTGGGTTTCTGCGCTTCCGCCAATACCGCGAACTGTTGGGTCGCCCAGTCGTCGGATGCACGCTCGCCGCGGTCCAGGTAATCCAGCGCCTGCAAGCCGGTTGTCGCGACAGCGGACAGATCCTGCGCCAGCGGTATGATCTCTGTTAGTAGAAATGATTGCGTCCCCAGCGCTTGCAGATTGCTCTGATTGTCGCGCCAGCGGATTAACAACGTTCTGACTTCTTGCTTGGCACTTGGATCTGCCTGTCCCGCGATCAACGCATCGACGAGATCCGCGAAATGTCTCGCGGTGTCACTCTCCGGGCGCGCCGCGTCGACAACGCGGCTCAGCGGCGACAAGCTTGTAGCTTCGACCGTCGCAATTTCCTCGCGAGTGTAATCCTTCACCGGTTCCACAACATCCGTAAATGTGCGAAGCGTAGAAATATCGTTTGAGCCTGCAATGCGCCGCAGCATCGGCCCGTAGCTGGAGTTATGCGTGAGGCCGAGCCAATCCAGCCATCGACTCACGTAGTCCAAACGCTGATACATCGAATTGACATCGGTCACATCCTGCGGTGACCAGAGCCGCTCCGCGATGGCCGCGGTTCGAGGCCAGATGCGTGAATCAATATTCTCTGGCGACACGAACTCCGACCACATGTAAGCTTCGCAACCAAGGATGCGCTGCTTTTCCTCCGCAGTCAGGTTCGCCGCGCCGTCGCTCATGGGATCGACCGCGTAATGCCTGGAAGCCGGCCACATCAGATCGAGATAATAACCATACGAGAGAATGCCGCGATATCCCTGCCGAGCTGCGGCCGCCAGTGAATCCTGCCCACGCCATGATTGCACCACGATGTCTTTCGGTAAATCTGGACGCAGAATTTCATCCCATCCGACCATGGTCTTTCCATGTTTGCTTACGATCTTCTGCACGCGCGTGTTGAAGTAAGCTTGGAGGTCCTGATTCGTCTTGAGCCCATGGGCGCGCATGAACGCCTGGATTTGTGGATTCGTGTCCCACTGTTTGCCGTTAACCTCGTCGCCGCCGATGTGGAAGTACTGATCAGGAAAAAGTTTGGCCATCTCGCCGATAAAGGCGTCGAGAAACTTGTAAGTCCGCTCTTGAGTCGGATCCATAGCCGGATCGAAGACGCCCCATTTGCGTTCGATTTGATACGGCCCTAGTCCGCTGGCCAGTTCCGGATAGCCAACAAACCAAGCAGTGCTGTGCCCGGGCATGTCGAATTCCGGGACGATGCGAATGCCGCGATCGTGTGCATAGGCGATCAGGTCGCGCACTTCGTCTTGCGTATAGTAGAGTCCGTCGGATCCCATCTCCGTCAGCTTGGGAAATTTCTTGCTCTCGACGCGGAAGCCCTGGTTGTCTGAGAGATGCCAGTGAAATACGTTCAGCTTTACTGCGGCCATGCCGTCCAGGTTGCGCTTCAGCGCATCGAGCGGGATGAAGTGGCGTCCAACGTCGATCATCAATCCACGCCAGGGAAACCGCGGCTTGTCCTGAATGGTAATTGCAGGAGCAACAAAGCCGTCGGAGGTAGTTTGTACCAGCTGCAGAAATGTCTGCAGCCCGCGCATGATTCCAAGAGTTGTTGTTGCTTCGAGCTTCGCGCCCGCTGCGCTGATCTCCAGCGAGTACGACTCATCTTCGCCGAGTTCCTGCACTGCCTTAGTCTCGTGTTCGCAGTGAACGACCAGCGTGGCTTGAGCCGGGTTGGTTATCTTCATGTCTAACGGAGGCATTCCAGTCTGGCGCCGAAGGTCATCGAGAAAGCGTTCAACCGTTCGCTGCAACTGCGCATCCGAGTGGCCGCTGATTCCCACCGAAAACGCCGGATCAATTACAAGTTGACCGGCTTGCATTTGCCGGGCGGCCGGCATTGGCATGAGATTTAATTGCCGCGCCTCAGCCGCCGCAGAAGACACGAGTACGGAACCCACCATCAGAATCACAAGAATAGTCCGCACGAAGTATTCTCCTCCGAGCTTCAACGTGGAAGGGGCAGCATAGTGGAAATCGCAAGCAGTCCGCAAATCAGAAGGAGAATTGGTGCAGAAATTCTTGAGGTGATGAGAAACAAAACTAGAACCGCGAAAACTATCCTTTGCCCGCGACTTGAGCGCACTGAAGCAGATCTACATCCCAGATGAAAGGCTCTGAAGACAGGCTCTCGATGCCGATTTCCCCCTGCCTGCGCGTGCCTTGTTTTCCGACCCACACGACTCGAAAGTCAGCTTGATCCTCATCGTGCTGGACATGGAGTATTTCGCCCGCCCGGACCGGGCGAACCATTCCGTGCAACTCGGCCCCGCGATCGCTGATGTTTTGCACTTGCACATGCTGCGCGAAGGGCTTGGACTTGGCATCGACGCCCCAGATGCGCACCGTCAGAAATGCAGCGACACGTCGACTGCGACGACGATCCATAAGTCCTACTCGAATCCGACTGTTGAGAAGGTACGGCATATTCATGGTTCGCGAAACTTACAGGGGTCACCCCGAAACGGGTGCCGAAAGTCACCTTCGATAGCTCATCGAGGAGACCGATAAAGCTTGTATTTTCAGAGAAATCAATCCATGTCAGGCATGGAGCAAGCGCCGGGGCCGCGCGGATCACCACAGCTCCCGCATGCTCCCACTGGGGCGGGCGAGCTTGCGGAACTTTTGGCTGCCATGGCAAAAACTGAAAGTTGTTGCGCTAGTTTCTTGCTCTGGCATTTCGGGCATGCGGCTTTGCCGTCGCCGTAAATCAGTGCCTCAAATTGATGATCGCATTCTTTACAGACATATTCGAAAATCGGCATAGAGAACTCCTCACCTTTAAGGGACAGTATCCATTTAAAATCATAGTGTGGGGAGTACGCAAACTGCAGTGCGGAAATTTGTGCCTCGACGCGGTTTGCGTGGCGGACACCTGCAAACCCTGGCCAGTTTTTTTCTACCAAGGCGCATTACTCTGCCCACGACCGAAAAGCGCTTGATCGAAGTCGAACCTGGCGTGCAGGTGTTGTGCCACTGCCATTGGCAGAACGACCGGCAAAACGCGCTCACTGTAATTATTGTGCACGGCCTTGAGGGCTCGAGTGAATCTCAATATATGCTGGGCATCGCCGCAAAGGGCACGGCGGTGGGCATGAATGTGGTGCGCATGAACCAGCGAAATTGCGGCGGCACTGACGCGTTATCGCCGACACTTTATCATTCGGGACGCTCACAGGATATTGCCGCTGTCGCTCAAAATCTGATCCGTCAAAACCAGATCTCCCGCTTTGCGTTGGTGGGATTTTCCATGGGCGGCAATCTCGTGCTTAAGCTCGCAGGAGAATGGGGAAGGGAAGCGCCGCCACAGTTCTGTGCTGTCGCGGCTGTATGCCCGTCCATGAATCTTGCAGCCTCGGCCGACGCGCTGCATCTCGCGGGCAATCGCCTCTATGAGTATTACTTCATGTGGCAACTTCGCCGTCGTTTAAGAATGAAAGCGCGTTTGTTTCCGCACGTATTCGATACTTTACGTATGCGGGGCGTAACCAGCCTTCGTGATTTCGACGACAAAGTCACGGCTCATTATTGCGGCTTTGAGGGCGCATCCGATTATTATCAGCGCTCCGCTGCCGCTAACGTCGTCGATCGTATCGCAGTTCCTACATTGATCCTGCATGCCGCGAACGATCCCTTTATTCGCATTCTTCCGGAAACGCGGCAGAAGATTCTTTCCAATCCAAACATCATTTTCGTCGAGACCGAGGATGGCGGCCACTGTTCGTTTCTCGCCGCAGCTGATGGCGACGATGGCCGCTGGGCTGAGCGGGAAGTAGTCGAATTTTTGCAGGGATTTTAATCCACGTGGGGACAGCCGCCCTCGGTTGTCCGGTCGAGCGCAAACTCGACTTCTCTCCTATACAATCACTTTCTCGAATGAAACTGGGCGCGAAAATCGGATTGGCGATTCTGGTCCTTTCGCTGTCGCTTGTTGTCTCCGCCGAGCCTATCTCGCAACTCAAGCCGACGAATTACGTCAACGACTTCGCCGGCGTTCTCGATCCGAACACGGTTGCGCAACTCAACGGCCTTTGCCAGGAAGTCGATCAGAAGGCGCATGCCCAGATCGCGGTCGTTACCATTAAGTCGCTCGATGGCTCCGACATCGACAGTTACGCAGTCGCCCTGTTCAAGCAATGGGGCATCGGCGCAAAAAGTACCGACCATGGTGTGCTGATCCTTTTGGCAACGCAGGACCACCGTTATCGAGTTGAAGTAGGTTACGGGCTCGAACCAATTTTGCCCGACGGCAAAGTTGGCGGCTTTGGACGCGAAGCGGTTCCCCTACTCCAGCAAAATGATTACAACGGTGCTGTGTCGCTTCTGACCATGCGGGTTGCGGATGTGATCGCACAGGATGCAGGCATTCAGTTGACCGGTGCACGTCCGCCGACCCCGATGACGAGACAACAGCCGGACAAGGGACTATCCCTTGGCGGCATCATCATTCTCGTGATCATTTTTTTGATTCTGGTCTCCACACCCTTTGGACGGCTGCTGTTGTTCAGCATGTTATTGGGCGGCCGCGGTGGTGGCGGGGGTGGAGGCTTCGGTGGCGGTGGTGGCGGGTTCGGGGGTTTTGGCGGTGGTAGTTCGGGCGGCGGCGGGGCCAGCGGAAGCTGGTAGCTCGAAACTTTGCAGTTCGAAATAAAGAGGCATTATGGTCGCGGAAAAACAAATTAACGAGTTCATCAGCCGGTTGCGTGTGTCGTCAGGAGAAAATCTGGAGAGTGTGATCCTCTACGGTTCCGCAGCGGATGGAGAGTTTCATCCTGACTTCTCCAACATCAACTTGCTCTGCGTGTTACGCAAGAGTTCGTTTCCTGCGCTCACCGCAATTGCGCCCACCGTAGCATGGTGGACAAAGCAGAAACATCATGAGCCGCTGATTTTGACTCGCGAAGAACTGGAGAGTTCCACCGACGTTTTCTCCATCGAACTTCTTGACATGCAGCACCGGCATCGCGTCCTGTTCGGCGCCGATGTTCTCAGCGGGCTTAAGATTCCCATGCATTTGCATCGTGCCCAGCTCGAGTACGAGCTGCGCGAGAAGCTGATTCTCTTGCGCGAGCGCCTGCTGCTCTCCGCGAATAACAAAAAGCAGTTGTGGGAGTTGATGCTGCATTCATTGTCAACGTTTACTACCCTGTTCCGGCACGGATTGATTGCACTCGGTGTGACGCCTCCCAAGACCAAACGGGAAACAATCCAGGAGTTGGCGGCGCGCATTCGGTTTGATGCTTCTGCTTTCTTGCAACTCCTCGACATTCGCGAGCACAAAGCGGAGACTAAACGATTCGACGTAGCTGATGTTTTTAGCCGCTACCTGGCAGCGGTGCAGCAGGTTACCGCTGCCGTGGATAAAATGCTAGACTCGCCGGAACCACGCGGCACTTAAGTTCCCAAGGTATTTACAGGAGAAGAAAGATGAAAATAGCTTTGATTCTGATTGTTGTTCTGGTGCTGATCGCGCTGATCACGTTCGGACAGTACGTAGGTGTCCGCAATACGTTGGTGACCAAGAATGAAGCGGTTAAAGCCGCATGGTCGCAGGTCGATATCGTGCTGCAACGCCGCGCCGATCTGATTCCTAACCTTGTTGAAACCGTAAAGGGAATCGCGGGGCAGGAACAAAAAGTGTTTGGCGATATCGCGGCAGCTCGTTCCCGGTTGCTCTCAGCCAATGCCCCGGCGGACAAGATCGCCGCCAATCAACAACTGGACGGCGCCATCGGACGCCTGCTTGCGGTTGTCGAGAATTATCCGCAATTGAAATCGAATGAAAACTTCCTGCGTTTGCAGGATGAGCTGGCAGGAACTGAAAACCGCATCGCGGTCGAACGCAAGCGCTACAACGATGCACTGCAGGATTACAACACCTACGTGCAGCACTTTCCAAATAACATTTATGCGGGCTGGGCTGGATTCAAACCTAACGAAGCGTATTTTGCGGCTTCGGAGGAATCGCGCCAAGTGCCAAAGGTGAATTTCTCCACGCCGAACGCAGCGCCCCAGGCAGCCCCGCAGCCCGTGCCTGCGCAGTAGCGATGCAGGCCGACTTTGCGGTCGAGCTCGGGGCCGAAGACGAAACGCTCGAGATGCCGTGGGCTGCCGAAGACGGCAGCCTACGGTACTACGATTTGAAGCGCCATCCTGAACTTCTGTCCAAGGTTGAAGAAGCCGGACGAGTGCCGGAGTTGGGCGCATTTCTCTTGAAGGTTAACTCGCCCCTGAGTCCCGTTGAAACCGCGAAGTGTGATTTCTGGTCGAGCGCTGAAATTAATCCAGATGAAGAAATCTTCGAAGCCACGCACAAGTTTGGGTCCTATGTAGATCTCTTCTTTTCAGATGAAGCAAAACGCTTTTCCTTTTCCGAGCACGAGCAGTTGGCAAAACGGCTCATCGAGCTTCTGCGGCGAGCTCCCGAAATGCCCGCCGCCGCTGAGTTTCTTATCCGACGCTGTTACTACCACGACCCGGAAGAAGCACCCGGAGAGGAACAAATTCGCGACGGTTTCTATTTTACGTTTTACCTGTTCGGGTATGGCAACGATGAGATTCGTTCGCGGCAACAGTGGGTCATCGCGCTGAAATTGATCCAGAGTGCCATCCGGCAGTTGTCGGCGACCTGAGATCAGCTGGCCTTTGCAGGGCGGTAGAACCAAGACAGAGCTTCGGCGCCGCGCCCTTTCAGGCGGGTACGCCAGATCGATAACAGGACCATCGAAAGAAAGATTGCCAGCAATCCAAAAGAAGCGGTGCGGATGTCGACCGCTCGCTTCGGCAGAATGGAAAGCCGGCCGTAAACGAATTCCATATGCACCCAATATACGAGCAGTGACGTTTGCCCGAGTTGTATCAAAGGGCTGAACCCCCACTGTCCCGCACCCCATCTGCACCATAGATAAGCTGCGGCCAAAATTCCCAGCAGGAGCCCCACACGAATCAGAAAAAAATTTGGACTGGTATGCCAGAAATCGTCGGTAGCATACAAATGCTCGGGACGCGCATCCAGCCATCGTGCGATGTAAATAAGCCCAATTCCACTTGCGCCCGCTAATGTGAAGGCCGCAGCACCAAGACTCCTCGCCCGGTCACTCAGAAGGAAAAAACCTAACGCGAGACCGGCGAACGCAAATGCCGTCCAGGGAAAAATCGGAAACAGCCAAGCTTGTGGCTCTCCAAGGTTGTGAACTCCGTCGACGTAAGACTCGAGGGGCCAGGGTAGCCAGCGTGGCCGCCAACTCGTCCACATCAATGGCGACAAGAGGGAAATGCTCATGCCCACGGAGGCCGCGGTGATCCCCAGCGTAAACCGCGTGTGCGACGCGGAGTTTAGTCGTAACACGATCCAACAGACCACTCCCATCAACATCATCGAAAGTCCGATGGTATTGAGAATGTCGACGCGCAACAAATCGCTCCACGGCGACCAGCCCCACGCGATCAAATATTCCTGCAACCGAAACAGCAGGCCGAGTCCGAAAATCTCTGCGCCCCGGCGAATCGTGGTGCCCGCGATCTGACCAAGGGGCACGCCTTTCTGCCGCAATTTGTCCGTAACCAGTGCGAACGAGATTCCTGCGAGAAAAAGAAATAACGGGGCAGGTAGAGTGCCGCCCAGCTGGGACCACATGAAAAACGTGCTTCTGCGCGCATCGCCGCTCAGCCAGGAATCGTAACAATGGGTTTGGAACATCAGCACGCAGGCCAGGCCGCGCATCCAGTCAATGTAGGCGAGGCGAGATGGCGCGGGAGAAATCATCGGGCAACGGCTATGGCCACGTCGCAGTATACAAGCTGGCACGGCACGCGCGAGATCGTTCACCGAGCTGGGGCCGGGATCAAGATGACGTCCCCCGGAGCTTCTAAGTTTCACGATTTAACCGCCAAACCCCAGAGGTCCAAGGCCATAGAACTTTTGCCGTGTTTCCGGGTTTATACAGATCGAATAGGCGCTTCAGACGGAAGTGAGATGCCTGGAGGCCTTTCGATCTGCTCGGTGTTCAGGCGGATCGAAGAGGGGAGTCGAAAATGCGCTATTTACGTTATCTGGCTTTACTGGGGATTCTGATGGTTCCAGTGGTCTACTCGCAAGCCCAGGTTGCAGTGGGCGTTCGGGTGGGTCCGGGCTACGGCTATGTCGGCGCGGCACCTGTATGCGCGTACGGCTACTATGGATATTATCCCTATGCGTGTGCGCCGTATGGGTACTACGGACCGCGATGGTTCGCGGGCGGTGTCTTCATCGGCGCCGGTCCGTGGTATCACGGCTATTACGGTTCGGGGTGGGGATATCGGCCGGGCGGGGGCTACTACGGACGCGGATGGAATGGCTATCACGGTCGCGGTTACTACAGACCCGGTGCCTACGGATACTCACGTGGCGGTGGAGCAGGTTACGGGAGCTACGCCCATGCCTCAGCGGGCGGTGGCTTCCACGGTGCGGGCGGCGGCGGACGTCGCTAAACCTCGGTGGATTGGTTGAGATAACGGCTGGCAGCAAATGCTGTCAGCCGTTTCGCTTTCTACGGAACCGTTGGAGTTTTGAGTCCGCATTAGCATTGATAAGCGGAACGCCCGCGTAGGTCAGAAATTAATTCCTCTTGACAATAGTCGTTATAACGACTAGAGTTGAAACAGATGAAGCCTGTTGACCAAGCCCGGAAAAGGCGGCCCGATTGCCCCGAGGAGGCTGTATTCCTTGACCTGCTCCGCACCGCCGATGTGCTGACCCGCGGTCTGGTCCCGGTTCTCAAGGCCGAAGATCTCTCGGCCAACCAGTACAACGTGCTGCGGATTTTAAGGGGGTCGCCGGATGGTCTGCCGTGTGGAGAGATTGCCAGTCGTATGATTACCCACGATCCCGACATTACCCGCCTTCTCGACCGCCTGGAGAAGCGCGCCCTGATTTCGCGCTGCCGGGAAACTCAGGATCGACGAATGGTAATGGCCCGGATTACGCCAGACGGACTCAAACTGCTGGCACGTCTCGATGAACCCGTGGAGAATGCCCACCGTAAATTCCTGGGCCATTTGGGAGGGGGACAGCTTCGGGCATTGGCGAGACTGCTGCGGGTTGCTCGGGCTGCCGCCGCGTAATTTTTTTTGGTGTATATACTCGTTGCAACGATTATCGTCGAAACGCATCTAACATACCAGAGGAGGATAACTACTATGAGCACACTCGCAACCCCGCAAACTGCCACCACCACCTGGAACATCGACCCGGTTCATTCCACCGCCGAGTTCAAGGTAAAGCACATGATGATCTCGAACGTAAAGGGTCACTTTCCGAAGGTCACGGGAGCGTTGACGCTGAACGAATCCGAGGTCAATAAGTCTCACGTCGAGGCCTCAATTGAAGCGGCGTCGATCGAAACCCGCGATCCCCAACGGAATGCGCATTTGAAGAGCGCCGACTTTTTCGACGTCGAGAAATTTCCTGCGATATCGTTTAAGTCCACTGGCATCAGAGTTGTCCGTGACGGCGAATTGGCGGTCGAGGGCAATCTGACCATTCGCGACGTGACGCGCAAAGTAGTCTTTTCTGTCGAAGGGCCAACCCCGCCTGCCAAGGATCCCTGGGGCAATACGCGAGTCGCGGTGTCGGCGACTACGAAGATTAACCGCAAAGATTTTGGCTTGACCTGGAATGCGGCGCTCGAGACTGGCGGCATTCTCGTCGGCGACGAAGTGACCATCACCTTGGATGTTCAGTTCATAAAAGCGTAAGAGACTTCGCCGCGTGGCCGAGCGCGCTGACGCGGCGCATAAAAGAAAGGAAGGAGAGCTATGTCACTCCGACCAGTAAAACAAATCATTCAACCGAAGCCCACGATTGAAGGCGCGGGCGTCAAACTGCAACGCGCCTTCGGCTTCGGAAAAACCAAGGAGTTCGATCCATTTCTGTTGCTGGACGACTTTCGCAACGACAATCCGGCAGATTACAAGGCTGGATTTCCGTGGCATCCGCACCGGGGGATCGAGACGATCACGTACGTGCTTGCCGGTTCCGTCGAGCATGGCGACAGCCTTGGCAACACAGGCAAAATGACCGCCGGGGACGTGCAATGGATGACGGCCGGCAGCGGTATCTTGCATCAGGAAATGCCCAAAGGCGACCCACAAGGGCGCATGCACGGCTTTCAGTTGTGGGCGAACTTGCCGTCATCGTTAAAGATGACCGACCCGCGCTATCAGGATATTCCGGCGAGCGCGATCCCCGAGGTCACCGACGATGATGGCACGCGCGTGCGCGTCATCTGCGGCGAGTTTTGGGGCAAGAGAGGGCCAGTCGAAGGCGTGGCTGCTGATCCGAATTACCTTGACATCTCGGTCGCCCCGGGACAGAAGAAGCGGATCAAAGTCGAGACTACTCGCAACGCGTTTGCTTATGTGTTTGCCGGTTCGGGCGCGTTCCGGGATGCCTCGGATCCGCGTGCGGTGTTGACCGAACAAGCCGCGGATCCTAACGCGCCAGCCAGTTACGATGTCAGCAATCACTCTCTGGTGTTGTTCGACCGCGGTGACGAGATCGTCGTTCAGGCCGGCGACGAGGGGATTCGTTTTCTGCTGGTGTCGGGTAAGCCGATCGAAGAGCCGGTGGCCTGGTACGGGCCGATCGTGATGAACACGCAAGAGCAGTTGCGCCAAGCAATGGCCGAACTGCAAACTGGCGGGTTCATCAAACATCGCTGAATTGCTGCTGAAGATGGCTCCGCGCGATCGCCCGCGCGGGGCCTAACTTTTGGTTAACTTAGTTGGAACCGTCGATCCAAAATCTCCCCCTGGCGTGTCGCTGATGGCTCTGATCTCAGTTGATCGAGACGGCAGCTCTCCTATAGGTTTGTGATGGAGCTGCGCCCTGGATATTTATCTAGTCGACGGCACATACGAACTATTCCGGCACTACTACGCTCTGCCATCCGCGAAGGATTCGGACGGAAGAGAGGTTGCCGCGGTTCGCGGTGTTCTCGCTTCGGTTCTGGGCATGATCAAAGGCGGAGCCACGCATATCGCGGTTGCGACCGATCAGGTTATCGAATCATTTCGCAACGAACTGTGGCCGGGCTACAAGACTGGTGAAGGCATCGAACCGGACTTGTGGGCACAATTCCCGCTGCTGGAAAACGTCCTCGTGGCAGCCGGGATTGTCGTCTGGCCGATGGTGGAGTTCGAGGCGGACGACGCGCTAGCTGCGGCGGCAGCCGCGGCGTCTCGAGATGCGCGTGTCGAACGTGTGCTTATCTGCACGCCTGACAAGGATCTCGCCCAGTGCGTGCGCGGCACTCGTGTCGTGCAGTTGGATCGCCGGAAGCGGGTCACCCGCGACGAGGCCGGCGTGATCGCAAAATTCGGCGTCTCGCCGGCATCGATACCGGACTATCTGGCGCTTGTGGGCGATGCGGCAGACGGCTACCCGGGACTTCCAGGTTGGGGCGCGAAGTCGTCGGCTGCCGTTCTGGCCAAGTTTGTCCATCTCGAGTCCATCCCTTCGGATAGTCGCGAATGGCATGTGAACGTCGCCAACGCGAGTGCCCTCGCAGGCACTCTCTCGCGCGAGCGGGAGCGTGTACTACTCTTTCGCACTCTTGCCACACTTCGGACCGACATCGCGCTCTTCGACAATGTGAATCAGTTGCGCTGGAACGGTCCTACGCATTCCTTTGCCGCGCTCGCGGCTCAATTGGACGCGGCGCACGCCGAAACGAAGCGGACCGTGCCATCCCGTTCCAGGCTCGCGCCGATTATCGGATCAGCAACGAAGCGATAATGGGCCATGCCCAGCAGGGCTGCGCATAACCTCAAAGAGCGATCTGAGATTCCAGAAAGTTTACCTCATGACTTTCCTGCTCCATGAGAATAGCCTGCTTCCCCGAGCGAGCCCCTATCGGGTCGTGGACGATCAATTGGCAAAAAATCTCAGGAAGCTGATGAACGCATTCATGGGCCACGCGGATGACTTCAGTAACAATGGCTTGGCTCCTCTCGGCATCTTGGCGCGGGCTGCTCATGGCAGCGACAATACTTTCAATATGTGGGAGTATATGTGCGAAGCGTGGGACGGTCGAGAACGTAAGGTGCTGCAATGTCTTGGTCTGTTTTGCTTCTTGGTCGTACCCTACGCAATTTATCTTGGGATGCACCTCGGTGTGCTCCACGCTGGGCCCGACCAGCTTGCCAAGATTTGCTTTATCTCGGCGTTGCCGTTCGCTCTGTTGGCTTACTTCGATAACGCCTGGTCCTCAAATGATGCCGGTCCAGTCTGCTTGGCGGCTTGGATCGCCGTGTGTGTCGCTTTTTCGTTCAAATGCACGATATGTGTGATTGGATTGGCTGTCACCTTTTTTCCCTTCATCCTTTCCGCACTCCTCGCGCACGGATTTGGCGCAATCTGTCGGCTCTTTAAAGACCGCATTTGCAGTCCCGCCGCCGACTGATAACTCTTCGTTCCCTCGTACCTACACAGCTGGCGTCGCTTCTGTCTTGGAATTCAGCACGGATGATGGGCTAACGGGCGATTGTTCTGGGCCAAAAGTGGGCTTGTGGGCGATCACAGTTAATCTCTTCGAAGCCCGTTTCTGGACGGGGAAGGGAAATGTGTCGTGGCAGACGGCGCAAGAGCTGCTCGGGTGCAGGAAGTGCTCATCTAGCGATACTCTGTACTGCAAGGACGCTGCTTGAACTCGAGACCAATCCGATGGCTGGCGTATCTAGCTGGCTGGAC
>JBEKGG010000112.1:0-13846 GCA_050012915.1 Terriglobales bacterium
AGACGGTGCAGGTGCTGGACAAGAAGTAGTACTTCTCAGGCACGCCTTAGCGCGGATAATTCTTAGAGCCCTTACAATCCTCCGTGGAATCGTCCGAAGGAGCGGGCTAGCATTATCGACATGATCAGGATTCCGGCTCCGAGGACGAGTACGTGTTGCGTCTTGCGCAGATTGAAGTCGCCGACGCGACAGATGAGCAGGTAGGCGACGCAGAGGTTGAAAAATCCCCAAAGAACATTGATCATCGCCGAGGACAAACCTTCGCCGGGCGGGGACGCGAACGGGCTCTGGAAGGCATGACCGGAGACTCCGTTGCCGAGATGGGGAAGACTGTTGGCGAGAAATAAGCCTCCGAAAAAGTAAGCCAAGTAGTGGTACCAGCGCATGCTTCCTCCGTAGGACTGCGAAAGCAAATAGTAGCAGGTCTCCAGTCACAAACATTTAAGGAAGCGAGCCAAACGCGCGATTATTGCGTCGCAAAGTACGCGACGCATGGCGCGGCTCGCCCAGATCCCTCGCAGCGCTCGGGATGACAATCAACTGAGCCACTACGCATTTCTTTTGCGCTTTCGCTTTTTCGTAATTTGATTTCTAATTCCATGCTTATGCGAATCGTGAAACTCGGTTTGTTCCTGCCTGTGTTTTTTGTTGCACTCGTGTCGGCGCAAAACCCTGTTGACCAGGTAATCGCGGAAGCGTTGAAGCCCTCGCCTCTTGAAACAAATTTACAGCGGCTCACCGATCAAATCGGCGGACGGGTGCCGGGAACGCTTGCGATGCGACAGGCCGTTGACTGGGGCGTCGCCGCTTTCAAGGCTGCCGGGGCAGAGAGCGTACACACGGAAAACTTCACTATTCAAGCTTCGTGGGGCGAAGGCTTTACCAGGATGAGCGTATCTTCGCCCGAGAAATTTGACGTGCGGGTGGTTTCGATGGCATGGGCCCCGGCTCTGGCCGCTCATCAGGATGTGCCGATTATTGATGTGGGCGAGGGCAAGCCGGAAGATTTTGCTAAAGCCGGAAATGTTACCGGCGCTTTGCTGCTGGTGCACTCGAACGAAATGGCCACGTGGGACGATCTGTTCGCCGAGTATCTGCGGGCTCCGGGGATTATTCTTCGCGCGGTGCAGGCCAACGCTCTGGCCATCGCGGTTCAATCGACGCGTCCGCACGATCTGCTTTATCGTCACACCGATTCATTGCAGGGCGAAATCGCTCCCATCCCCATGGTGCTCGTGGCAAGAGAAGACGCCGGCCGTAGTGCGCGGCTGCTGGTCTCGGGGCAGAAAGTTCATGCCGACCTGGCAATTCCTACCCGCGTGGGCGCATCGTGCTGAGTTGGACAAGGCCGCGGCGGTAATCGTTTTCGATTCCGGCACGGGCAAGGTCACGGGCTTCTCACTCGGTGGACGCAAGGACATTGTCGATGCAGCAAACAACGTGGTCGCGCCGCTGAAGCAGTTTGATGCGGCCCAACTGCTCACCACCGCGGAGTGGGGCACGGACCATTTCGATTTCATGCTCGAAGGCGTGCCTACATTCGTCGCAGAACAGGAGGAAGCGAATTACCTAATCAACTATCACGCCATGTCGGACACCTTCGATAAGGTTGATTTGCCGCAGCTGAAGAAACATGTTGCCGAGGCAGCCGCTCTTACTTTTGGCATCGCGAATAATCCCGAACGGGTGGGTCCGCGGCTGCATCACGCGCAAATCGAAGAGACGATGCGCGAGACGCATTTGGATGATCTGATGAAAACCTTTGGCATGTGGCAGATGTGGCAAGAGGGAAAATGGGGACGAGCCGACTGAGATTATTGGCCGCGCCGGAGTTCTGAGGCTTAATTGAACCAGCTCCTTTTTTGGATTCTTTTCAATCTGTTCGTGCTGGGCATGCTGGCGCTCGACCTCGGATTCTTGCAGCGACGCGGCCATACGGTTAATTTTCGCGAGGCCCTGATCTGGAGCCTGGTGTGGATCGGGCTCGCCGGCGCATTCGCGGTGCTGGTTTATTCTCGCTACGGGCACGCCACCGCGGTGGAGTTTGTTACCGGGTATGTGATTGAACTTTCGCTTAGCGTCGATAATCTCTTTATCTTCATTTTGATTTTCCGTTTTTTTCGCGTCGCTCCCGAACACCAGCACAAAGTTTTGTTTTGGGGAATCGTGGGTGCGCTGGTCATGCGTGCCATCTTTATTGTTGTGGGCATCGGCCTGATTCGAAGATTTCAGTGGATCACGTATATCTTCGGTACCTTCCTGGTGTACAGCGGCATCAGGCTTTTTCGCCAGCATGGCGCAGGGATGGAACCGCAGAACAATCCTGTGCTGCGTTTATTTCGACGTTGGGTTCCGACCACGGAAGACTACGAGGGCGACAAGTTTTTGGTGCGGCGCGGGCGTCTGTACGCGACGCCGCTGCTGGCGGTGCTGGTATTGGTTGAGGCGACCGACCTGGTCTTCGCCACCGATTCCATCCCTGCGGTACTGGCCATCACGCTGAAACCGTTTATTGTTTATACGTCCAATGTGTTTGCGGTTCTGGGCTTGCGGTCCATGTACTTCTTGCTGGCGGGGATGATGGAACTATTCCATTATTTGCATTACGGGCTGGCCGCGATTCTGATTTTCGTTGGGGCGAAGATGTTGCTTTCGAACTACTATCACATTCCTACTTTGATTGCGCTGGGAGTGGTTGGGGGAGTGTTGCTGGTTTCCGTGACGGCTTCGTTGCTCCATCCGCAAAGTCAGGAGCGATAACCACAGAGCTCGAGGGGTGGTTATCGGTTTAAGCGAATCGGATGGAATCGGCTTTGATGATGGAATGTTTGAGGAATTTGGCATCGTTGTGGGCGGGAAAGTCGGTGCGGTAGTGAGCCCCGCGGCTTTCTTCGCGGGCCAGCGCGGAACGGGCCACCAGCAATCCCAGGGAGTGAAGATTCTGCGCCTCGTGCGCGCGCCGGGTCTGAGGGTGGGCCACCCTTGGAGCAATGCGGTTGAGCTGTTCGATGGCCGTTTTCAATCCTGTTCCGGTACGCACAATTCCCGCGCTGCGCCACATCAAGTCTTGAATTTCGTGGATGACCTCTTCGGTCGCGGTGTCAACCGGTCCATTCGACACGGCGCGGTGGGGCTTTGTGGCACTCGACGCGGGCCGCCGCAGTTCATCCAGCATGGCCTTGCCAGCTCTTGCGCCGAAAACTACGCCCTCGAGCAGCGAGTTGCTAGCCAGTCGATTGGCGCCGTGCACTCCGGTAGCGGCTGCTTCGCCAGCCGCATAGAGCCCAGGTAAGTTGCAACGTCCGACGAGATCGGTGCGGACTCCGCCCATGGCATAGTGCGCGGCCGGCCGGATTGGGATCATGTCGGCCGTGATATCGATGTTGAATTCCATGCAGGTCGCGTAGATGCGTGGGAAGCGCTTCTTCACGTGATCGGGGTCGAGGTGAGTGAGATCGAGATAGACGAATGGGTCCTTGA
This sequence comes from Terriglobales bacterium, assembly GCA_050012915.1. Lineage (GTDB taxonomy): Bacteria > Acidobacteriota > Terriglobia > Terriglobales > Acidobacteriaceae > JABDBE01. The sequence goes on from JBEKGG010000112.1 coordinate 3,481, forward strand.
CCCGGCTGACCTCGAGTTCATGAAGAATTGCTCGAGCAACCACATCGCGCGGCGCCAGTTCGCCCATGGGATGATACTTCGCCATAAAGCGGTCCAACTCGATGTTGCGCAAATAAGCGCCCTCGCCGCGCAGCGCCTCGGAGAGCAGAAAGCGTGGGGCATTCTTTAAGTACAGCGCCGTGGGATGGAACTGGATAAATTCCATGTCGCTGATTTCAGCACCAGCACGGAATGCCATGGCGACGCCGTCCCCGGTTGCGACCGCGGGATTGGTCGTGTTGCGATAGAGTTGCCCCATGCCGCCGGTAGCGAGCAAAACGGCAGAAGCAGACATTTGCTGCTTCTCGCCTCTCTCGTTGATGAGATGGATACCGGCGACGTGGCCGTCCTCAATGATTAGATCGGTCGAGAACTCGAACTCGCGGACGGAAATATTGTTCAGCGTCTGGCTTTTGGCGTAAAGAGCGCGCAGAATTTCGCGTCCGGTGGAATCGCCGTGCGCATGCAGGATGCGGTTGCGGCTATGCGCGCCTTCCCTGCCGAATGTGAGCTTGGTGCCTTGGCGATCGAATTCCGTGCCCCATTGAATCAATTCATCGATGCGCTCGGGAGCGTCTTCGACCAGCACCTTGGCGGCTTCAGGATTGCATAGGCCATCGCCGGCCAGCAGCGTGTCTTGCAAGTGGAGACTGATCTCGTCTTCGTCGCTGAGTGCGGCGGCAATTCCTCCTTGAGCCCATTGCGTATTCGATTCCGTGACTTCACGTTTGGCGAGCACGAGGACCGTCCCCGCTGCCGCGAGTTCGACGGCGGCTCGTAGTCCGGCAACTCCGGCTCCGATGACCAGGAAATCGGTGTGAGACGGCGGAGACTGCATAAGCTAAAAATGTTATCACGCGGTAGCGCGCTAGCTGCGTTGGCGACTACGTTATGATGAGATTCCATGATCCGCGTGACCATTGCCGTGCAGCCACGTCCGTACGACGCCATCATTGAAAACGGATTGCTGGAGCGGGCGGGGCAGCAGTTGCGAAGCGTTCTGGGAGATCGTCGAGACTTGATTGTGGTAACCGTGCCGCCGGTTCGCCGCAAGTGGGGCAAAAAGCTGATGACGTCGCTGTCTGCGGCCGGCTTCGCCGCACGCTTTGTGGAAATGAGCGACGGCGAGCGCTACAAGAAGCTCGCTACCGTTGAACAGTTGGCCGAGAAGTTGTCGGTTTTGGGTGCGGATCGAAACAGCGTGGTCGTGGCGTTCGGTGGCGGCGTAGTGGGTGATGTGGCCGGTCTGCTGGCATCGCTTTACATGCGGGGCGTGGACTTCGTGCAAATTCCCACCACCGTGCAGGCGCAACTGGACGCTGCGATCGGCGGCAAGACCGGCGTCAACCTTCGCACCGGAAAGAATCTAGTGGGGACTTATCATCAGCCGCGGGCGGTGTTGATCGATCCGGCGGTGCTGTCGACATTACCGGAGCGCGAATTTCGCGCCGGGCTCTATGAGGGCTTGAAGTGCGGCGTGATTGGAAACCCCGCGCTATTCGCAGGTTTCGAAAAGTTTCAGGTGAAGGCACTGCGGCGCGATCCGAGCGCATTGGAATGGGTGATCGCGGAATCAGTGAGGCTCAAAGCGGAGGTGGTTTCTTCCGACGAGCGCGAAAGCGGGCTCAGACGCGTGCTGAATTTTGGCCACACCATCGGGCACGCGCTGGAAACAGAATCGCGTTATCGGCGCTTTCTTCATGGCGAAGCGGTGGCCTGGGGGATGATCGCGGCTACGCATATCGCCGCCGCTACTGGACGCATCGACAGTACTGCGGCACAAAACATTGTTGAGACCGTGCTCGGTTTTGGTAGGTTGCCACAAGTCGAAGCTCGCAGCCGGGACATTGTTCGTTTGCTCAAGCGAGACAAGAAGACACGTAACGGTGTCGTGCATTTCGTGCTGCCCACAGAAATAGGAAAGGTCGAGATTGTGAACGACGTGCCAGAACAATTAATGGTTGAGGCAGTCGACGAATTGCGGCGCCTGTCGAAGTCATGAAAGAAGCCGTTTGTGGGAACAATGAGTGATTTACCCAAAGCGACTGTGATTGGGGCTGCGCCCGAAGGGACGAGGGACGCCGCATCGGCGGCGCGCGCGGTGCGGGATATGTTCACTTCGATCGCGCCGCGATACGATCTGTTGAATCATGTTCTTTCCTGCAACGTGGACCGGCTGTGGTGGCGCAAGACGGCGCGAAGCTTTGCTTCCGTTTTAAAGCGGCCGGAAGCACGCGTTCTCGATCTTTGCTGCGGGACCGGCGACATGACATTTGCTTTGCGCCGGCAAGCGGGTAAGTCGGCGGCGAACATTCTGGGGGTTGACTTTTCTCATGCCATGCTACGACGGGCGTATGCCAAGTCGGCGGGAAAGTCGCTGCGCTGGATCGAGGCTGACGCGCTCAATCTTCCCTTTCCAGACGGGCAATTTGATTTGATCACTGCGGCGTTCGGGTTTCGCAACCTGGCAGATTACGACAGTGGCCTGCGCGAAATCGCACGCTTGCTGCGTCCCAACGGAGAATGCGGCATTCTGGATTTCGGCGAGCCTCGCGGCCTGATGGGAAAGTTCTATCGCATTTACTTCAAGCACGTCTTGCCGGCTGTGGGCACGGTCATCTCGGGCGTGAAAGGTCCTTACGCATACTTGCCTGCGTCGGTCGAGCGCTTCCCTTCTCCGCAAGAAATGCTCGGCCGAATGCGGCGAGCAGGATTTCGCGAAGTTTCATGGACTCCTTACACCTTCGGAATTGCTGGATTGTATCGAGGGAAGAAATAATTTGACCTGGTGTGAGACGCAGCGACCTGCGTTTCTACGGGGCTTTCTTTAGCATATCCGCAAGCTTGCGAATGTCGTCGCCGCTGGCATCGCCGATTACGAAGTAGCGCAAGCCGCCCTGATTCCAGCTTTCGATGTTGAATGACAAGTCTTTCGATGACTGCGCACTCGAACCTAAGTCGCCGACGGTGCCGCGGTCCTGAAAAATGAAGACTGAAATCTGGTGCTTCCGAATTTGATAAATCAATTCCGCTCCCGGCGACTGTCCGAGATACGCGACGCGGCCTCCCAGCAAAGTAAACTCCGAGCCCTGCAATTCCGGCAGATTGAAGGTGAAGGGGATCTTCCCCTGGAACCACGGCTTCACCGTATGTCGATCAGTTGAGATCACGTCCACCGGATTCGCGCTGGCGAGCGTGGCCACGTGAAGATCCGCCAGTTCGCTGAAGGTTTGTTGCCGCCCGATTTGCCCCTGTCTAAAAACTAAACTCACGAATCCAACGAGCAGCAACATCGCGACCGCGAGCCCGGCTCCGGCCCACATTCGTATCGGCGATTGCCGGCGCTTGGCCGCAATACTTTTTCTTATGTGCTCGCGAAAGTCAGCGCTCGGCCTATAACGCATGCCGGCAGAATGCACCGCACGTTTCATCTGGAGACGGCTGAGCACGTCTGCGGCGCATGGCGAACAACCTCGAAGGTGAGCATCCAATTCCCGCATTTCGTCGGCGGGCAGTTCCCCGTCGAGGTAAGTATCAAGTTTTGCGATCCAATGATCAGCCATCTTAGGACCTCACCAGCTTCTGCTGCAGGCTTTCACGAAGCGCCTTACGGGCACGGGAAAGGCGCGACATCACGGTTCCGATTGGAATCGAAAGCGACTCCGCGATTTCCTGATAAGACATTTCCTCCATATCGCAGAGCAACAATACCTCACGAAAATGTAGCGGGAGCGCTTCGATGGCCGCTTGGAGGAATTGATGTTGCGAATGCTCAATGAAGATAGTTTCGGGCGTATCCGGACCAGCCGGCAGTTCCGGACTGTCGTCGGCATCCAATGCGATGGTCGCGCTCGCCTTCAAACCGGTGCGCGAGGTTAAGAACGTGTTTCGCAAAATGCGGTACATCCACGCGCGAAAATTTGTGCCCAACTGGAAGGATGAAAATCCTTTTAACGCCTTGACGTAGGTCTCCTGCACCAGATCTTCTGCTTCCGCCCGGTCCTGGGCGAGCCAGTACGCGAAGTTGTACAGCTGATCGAAGAGGGGCATGGCCAGCTCCTCGAACGTCTCGCCCGTTAAGCGCGTTTCCGCCACTCCCATAAGGTAAACCAGGAATGAGGCGTTTTATTCCCCGGCAGGAAAAGAATCGGTCAGATCAGCATGCGCAGGAACACTCAGCAATCGACTCATGGCAACCCTATGCCTGTTGCGCCGCTGCAGAGGGTTGGCTCGAAGTGGAAGCGGCGGTAACAAAGGAATCGGCAAAAGCATCAGCAACCGTATAGCGAATTACTTCCTCGTAGTCCTTCCCCAGGAATTTCTGCAGACGGTCAGTATTCATTATGTATTCGCCGGTCATGTAGGGCAGGGCTTGCGGCGGGATTGCCGAAATGCCTAATTTCCAAAGCGACTCCAGAATCAGGCGGAAGGCCCATTTCCCGGGAACACGCTTCAACTTCGCGTGGGCCATGCTGATGCAATCGGCGAATGTCAAAGGCTCGCCGCGTCCAGCAACGTTCAGCACCGTAAGCCGTTGGGACTCGGGCTCGGTTCTTCGAACAATGTGCGCCAACAATCTGGCCATGTCGTCGACATGGACAAACTGAATGCGTTTCGTAAGATACTGCTCGCCGTAGGGCAGCATACAGGGAAGGCGCTTGCCCTGATCGCGCATTCTCGAGGCGCGCTTTGCTTCGCCGTTCGGGGTGCCGCGAAAAGCGCCGAGCATGTAGTTCTCCACGCTGGCACCGGCAAAAATATGTGGACGGAGCATGTAGACGCTACATCCTCGCAAGGCAGGAGCGCGCTGCTGCACCACTCGATCGGCTTCCATTTTGTGGATCGCGTAGGGCAGCGTGTGCGCGTTAAGAGGAGAGTCCTCGTTCGCCGGGGCGGCCAAATCGGATCCGTACACTGCGACGCTGCTGGGGAAAATAAATCTTCCCATAATCGAGCCGTCCCGATTGGCTTCGGTGATGGCTTCCATGACTCGTGCCGTACCGGCCACGTTGATCTGCCACATCCGCTGCACATCGAGCACACCGCTGCGCACGGGATCAAGCACGAATGCCAGGTGTAGAACCGCGACGGGGCGGGCTTCACGCAAGAGAAGAAATAACTCGCGGCAGGATTCCTCGAGACCCAGGTCCATGCGCACAAACTGGATGGAATCGCCGGCCTGGGGCGGATTCAGATCGATCCCTATGACGTGATAATCGGTGAGCAGCGGCAAGAGCCGCTGCCCCAGATTGCCAGCAATTCCCGTGACGATGATGCTTGGCTTATCTTTCCGCAGCACTTCTTTGCCCGGCACTTCTTTCCCCATCACTTCTTTGCCCATCACATGAGCCATGACTCGGCCGATTACTTGGGGCCGGGAGAAGCGGGCTTGGTCGCCGGCCCTCCGGCGGGAGGCGGCAAAGGCATTCCGTGGGTCGGTTGCATATCCGGTCCGAAATAGCTTTCATCCAGAGTGGGTGTAGCAGACTTTTGCGCGGTCTGCATCTGTTCCTGCAAGCGCTGACTCCGTATGGAAGAATGGACTTCATCCTTGACTTTATCTAGAGGCTCGACTTCTTTCTTGCCGACCTTGTAAATAAAATACCCGCTTTGATCGGAAAGTACAGCGGAAATTTCCCCAGTCTTCAAATCCAGTACCGATCCCTGAGCCGGGGGCAGCGCGTTGCGGCGGGTATCCTCCATTTTTGTGCTGGGAGGTTTGGTCTTGATGCCGGCCAACAGATAAGCCTCCGCTTGCAGCTTGGTAAAATCTTCTCCGGCCGCGGCACGGGTGTGCAGTTTGTCGGCTTCTTTCTGCATGACCTCTTCGGAATCCTGTTCGCGCTTTTTTTCCGCCGCATCGCTCAGCTTGACCTTGGTCGCGGGAGCCTGCTGGGAACGTGGAATAAATATGCGTTGCAGGTCCACTTCTTCAAAGTCGGCAGTGTGATTCTTGTAGTAGTCCTCAACATCCTGGTCGGAAATTTGTCCCGCTTTTTCCTGCACGGACTGGTTGAAGGCCTGAGCCAAAATCTGAATCCGCGCCAGCTTCAAACGCTCATCGTACTTCGGCCCCTTATCCAGGCCCAACTGCTCTGCTTTTTGCGCAAGAGCCAGCGCACTGGCATAGCGCATGGCAAACTGCCGACGGACCCGCGGAGGCATATTCGGCTGAACCGCGTCCAGTATGGTTTCGAATTGGGCACGCGTGATGACAGTTTTGCAATTCGGGTCGGCCGCTTTGTCGGCAGACGCGTTTTCGCACAGACCGTTGATGGTGATGACAGGCGCATCGGGGGCGACCTTTGACGCCTCGGCGTCACTATTCTGGGCTGGACTCATGGCGCCACCGGCTGGCGCACCCGATTGCCCGGTCGCGGGCGTGGACGTAGGACTGGCCGCTTGGCCCCAGGCCATGGCTCCAAACAGCAGACAGACTAAGCCGTATCGCGTCATGTTTAATGATTCCTCCAAGGAAGATCGAAAGGGTCAGTGAAAATCCTAGCACAGAGTTCCACTGCTGTCGGCAGGGTCTGCCGGAAATAGTTTCTAGAGTATGTATTGGCGGACAGACTCGTCAGCGGCGATAATGCTTTCATGGCCGCGTCGCCACTGATCGACAGTTCTGGATCCATGCGTGCGGAAAAGCGCGCGGTTGCGGGAAGTTCCGTGTTGGCGGCGATCGCCATTACGACGCTGAAGATTGTCGTCGGGGTCACAACTGGAAGCTTGGGCATTTTGTCCGAGGCCGCACATTCTGGACTCGATCTTATCGCCGCGTTGGTGACATTCTTTTCGGTCCAGGTCTCCGATAAACCCGCTGATGCGGACCATCAGTACGGCCATGGAAAAGTGGAAAATTTTTCGGCTTTTATCGAGACTGCTTTGCTGCTCCTGACTTGCGTCTGGATCGTCTACGAAGCCGTGAAAAGGCTTTTCTTTCGGCATGTAGAGATTGAACCCAGCGTTGCCGCTTTTGCGGTGCTGTTCATTTCCATGGCAGTCGATTTTTGGCGCTCCCGCGCTTTGGGCAAAATTGCGACGAAATATGACAGCCAGGCGCTCGAAGCCGATGCCTTGCATTTCTCCACGGATATCTGGTCCAGCGGCATGGTGGTAATAGGGCTGACGCTGGTGATGATCGGCCGCTTCTACGGCGTGGAATGGCTGCGTGATGCTGATCCGGTGGCCGCGCTCTTCGTCGCAGGAGTTGTCGTTTATGTGAGTTCAAGGCTGGCACGAAGGACGGTCGATGCCCTGCTCGACGCTGCCCCGGCGGGTGTGCGCGCCAATATCCTGGCTGCCGTCAACAAGGTGGATGGATTGCTTGAGGTCGATCGCGTCCGCATCCGCCGCGCCGGTAACCGCTACTTCGCTGATCTTTCCATCGGCTTGGCACGCAACGTGACTTTCCAGCGTTCCGAGCAAGTTGCCGACGCCGTGACCTCGGCCGTGCAAGGTGTCCTGCCCGATGCGGATGTTGTGGTTCGTTCGGTGGCGCGGCCGGCCCGGAGAGAAAACATTTTCGATCGCGTTCGCGCTGTGGCTACGCGCAATAACTTCAACGTGCATGACATCAGCGTGCAGGATTTGAGTGGGCGTTTGCACGTGGAACAGCACCTTGAACTGGATGAACAACTGAGTCTGAAAGAAGCTCACGATCAGGTGACGCGGCTGGAATCGGATATCCGCAATGACGTGCCGGAGATTTCAACCATCCTGACCCACATTGAGAGCGAGCCAGCGACCATCGAAACCGGAGATGAAGTGGTACGCGATGCTTTACTAGAAAAGAAACTGAAGGCAGTCGTAGCGCATTTTCCGGAAGTTTTGGATGTGCACGATGTCGAGGTGAAACACGTTCGCGGCCGTCTTTACGTATCCTGCCATTGCACGTTCTCTGACGAGCTTCCGCTGTCGCGGGTGCATGATATTTCGACCGAGCTCGAGATCCACTTCAAGCAAGAAGCTCCGGAACTATTTCGCGTCCTGATCCATCCTGAGCCGCAGACGGACAATCGCCGGTAAATGTGATGATGGGTGCCCTACTCTTTCGCACCCTGTGGGGGGAAACGAGAATTTCCAATATGGTAGGACAACAAAAAAGGCCGCGAGCGAACTCGCGGCCTTTGTATCGCTTTCGATTTAGTGTCTCGGTCCACCATGACCACCGCGTCCACCACCACCACCGCCGGGTCGTCCACCGCGACCACGACCTCTTCCACCTCCGCCGCCCGGTCGTCCGCCTCGTCCGCGATCTCCGCCGCGGTCGGGGCGATCTCCGGAAGGCCGCTCCCCGCCGCCGGATCCAGCTACTCCAGCGACCGCGTCGCGGTTAAAGTTAGGCTCGTCGTCGGGAAAATCGCCACCGCCCTCGATGGTCAACGCGGGTTCCCCGGCAACATCGCCGTTACTCGGGATGCTGCCGTCTGGTCCAGGCTCGCCTCCGCCCATTTTCGCGCGTTGCTCCTTAAGGATGGCCTTCCGCGAAAGCCGGATGCGATTGCCTTCAACCGCAAGCACTTTCACCAAGACCTGATCGCCTTCTTTAAGTTCGTCGCGCACATCTTTTATGCGATGCTCAGCCACTTCGCTGATGTGGAGCAACCCGTCAGTCCCAGGAATGATTTCGACGAATGCACCGAAGTCCGCCAAGCGAGTGACAGTGCCGAGATAGGTTTTCCCCACCTCTGCGGTAGCGGTCAGGTCGCGAATAATCTGCAGCGCCTTATTCGCTGAGGCTTCATCATTCGAAGCCACATTGATTTTGCCTGTATCTTCAACGTCGATCTTCACTCCGGTTTGTTCGATGATGGAGCGAATCATTTTGCCACCGGGCCCAATCACGTCGCGAATCTTGTCGACGGGAATCTGCAGAGTGTAAATTCGCGGCGCATAAGCCGAGACTTTCTCGCGATGCTCGGTAATCCCCTCGCTCATCTTGTCGAGGATATGCAATCGGCCGCGCTGCGCTTGAGCCAGAGCCTCCCGCATAATCTGAGCGGTAATGCCGCCGACTTTGATGTCCATCTGCAGCGCGGTGATGCCGTCTTTGGTCCCGGCGACTTTAAAATCCATGTCGCCGTAGTGATCTTCCGCGCCGGCGATGTCGGTCAGGATGGCGTAATCGTTGCCTTCCTTCACCAACCCCATAGCCACGCCAGCCACGGGAGATTTCAGGGGAACGCCAGCATCCATCAGCGAAAGTGAAGCGCCGCAGACGGTTGCCATCGAAGAAGAGCCGTTCGACTCTAGAATGTCCGAGACCACGCGCATGGTGTACGGCCAATTTTCTTCAGTGGGAAGCATGGCCGAGATTGCCCGTTCCGCGAGCGCACCGTGCCCAATCTCACGACGCCCAGCTCCACGAAGGAACTGAACCTCACCAACCGAGAACGGAGGAAAATTGTAATGGAGGAGGAAGCGCTTTTTGGCTTCGCCTTCGAAAGTTTCGAGGCGTTGTTGATCGTCGCTGGTTCCTAATGTTGTGGTGACCAGAGCCTGAGTTTCGCCGCGGGTGAAGATGGCGCTGCCGTGGGTTCGAGGAAGAACTCCGACTTCGACCCAGATATCGCGCACTTTGTCGAAGGCGCGGCCGTCTGGTCTTCTCTTATTGTTGATGACTTGTTCGCGGAAAATTCGTTCGCGCAGAATCTCATAGTAGTGTTTTAGTTTCGCCTGCGCCTCGTCATCTTCTTTCGGAATCGCAGCCTGCAATTCTTTCTTCAGGTCGCGAACCAGATTGTGGCTCTCCGCTTTCGGATGCTTCTGCGTGTCCAGGCTGTCGGCAAGTCTGTCGCCAATCTTCCCTCGCAGTTGGTTGTAGTAAGCTTCGTCGAATTCCGGCGCTTTAACTTCACGCTTGGGCTTGCCTGCTTTGGCTTTGAGATCGTTGATGGCGGCGCAAATCTTTTTTATTTCGGTGTGGGCGAATTCGATCGCGTCCACGACCGTTTCTTCTTTTACTTCTTTGGCGCCGGATTCGATCATCACGATTCCGTCGGCGGTGCCGACAACCATGATGTTCAGAAGGCTGTCGCGCATTTCGCTGTAAGTCGGGTTGATGATGAACTGACCGCCGACCAAGCCAACGCGAACCGCTCCGATGGGGCCGTTGAATGGAATATCAGAAATCGTGAGCGCAGCTGAAGCGCCGTTGATGCCGGCGACGTCGGGATCGTTTTCAGTGTCGGCCGAGAGGACGAAGGCGATGACTTGGGTCTCGCACTTGAAGCCGTCTGGAAATAGCGGGCGGATGGGACGATCGATCTGCCGGCTGGTTAAAATCTCGCGTTCACTGGGACGGCCTTCGCGTTTGATAAAGCCG
>JBEKGG010000113.1:0-16949 GCA_050012915.1 Terriglobales bacterium
GAATTCGTCTACCATAAGTGCCTTTTCAGACTAGCGTCCCAAGGGTCTTGAAAACTGATATGAGATGCGAACTGCTCCAACATTTCGGTCGGGAACGCTGGATATCGCCGCGATGTCGTTGTAGCTCTGATGCAAGCGCGTGTATTGCAACTGCAGGTTGAAATGCTCGCCAATCTGCTGCTGGACCGAAGCGTTTCCTGAGATTGTGTGCCCGTTGTCGCTGAACTCCGGCAGCACGTCGAGTAGCTTGTTGCTGGCGTAACTCGCTCCCAGCGCTGCGGTCAGGGTTCGCGTGACTTGCCGCCGCAACGAGACGCTGCCGCTGTTCGAGTGGACCGCTCCCGCCAAACCACCGCCGCCATTGATCGCATACGAGTAGCTGGTGGCCAGGCTGGTAAGCTTTCCCTGCCAGCTGATACTGCCTCCGCCCGCCGGGGCCCACGCCGTCGTCGACGGAGTCCCGAACTGTACGGTGTTCGAATACTGCGGGCCGCCGTACAGCGAAATGGAAAAAGTCGGTTTCAGATAAACCGTATAAAAAAGGAAGATGCTGTGGGTTTGCGTTTCGCTCTGTCCGCCGGTCGGAAAGGACAGGAAATCCTGATATTGATATGTAGCCCCAATATAGTGCATTTTCGAGATCCGGTAGTTGTAAAAAGCCGATCCACCCTTCGAACTCGAATCGTATAAGCCCGGTACTTGTGACTGCGTCGGGTAGTGCAAATTGTAAAAAGTTCCAGATGCTCCCAGCATCGCGTTGGCGGCAAATTGGTAGGAAAGCGTAGCATTCGCCGAGTTGGTGAGGGTCTCGGCAAGCGGCGCGACCACAGAATTATTGGGAACGGAAATGCCGCCGGAAACGGGCTGTTCCAAATCCGAATAAGGCTGATTCAGCACGTTGGATGTCTGCTGAAAACTATCTCGCAGCGCTAAGGTCACGTGCGGGCTCAAACGGAATTTGAAATCCACCATGAGATTCTGGTTGGCTTGATTGAGTCCACTCGTCTTCTGGTAAAAAGTAAATCCGGGACTGTACGTCAAAACCCAATGCAGTCGTGACCGCGTCTGGTCGAGCGCAATCGTCGGCCAGATCGAGTAGCTCATCTCCCCGATGGGCTTGCCATTGGCTTCGGTCGTAGCGTCGCTGTCGTAGGCGCTGCCGAAAGTCAGCCCTCCGCGTAGATAGTTGGAACGCGTCTCGGAGGTAAATCCCATCGCATACCCTCCGCCGCTAATCGGAGCGGGTATCAACATGGCGCCGCCGTTCGCGTCGGGCCCCGTTGCCGCGGAGGCTGGGCTCGGCGAGTCCTCCTGCGCGAGGAGAACCGACGCACTCAAGAGAGTCACACTCACGAAAACTCGAATTATCACGCTGGCTGTCAAGGCACCACAATCGTGTCACGCGGCTGGAGTCTGATGTTCTGCGCCGAGTCCTTGCCTTTGATCACTTCTTTATAGTTAAAGGGCAAGCGTGACTGTGAGCCGTCAGGGTTCTGACGGAGGATGTAGATGGACTTCTGCTTGGCAAAATCGCGAAAGCCCCCGGCCAACGCAATGGCATCCAGTACGGTCGCGGAATTTGTCAACGGATATGATCCAGGCTTCGATACCATGCCGAGGACGTTGAATTTCTGGCTCTTGACTTCTGAAACGATAACCGTAACTTCCGGCTCCGAGATGAAGCTTTGCAGCTTGGTGGCCAGCAGTTTCTCTAATTGGAGCGGCGTCTCTCCGCTTGCCTGCACTTCACCGGCTAAAGGCAATGAGATTTTCCCATCCGAGCGCACGGGAACGGTGCGAGATACGTCAGGTTCTTTCCAGACATTGATCGCCAAAACATCGTCTACACCAATCACGTAAGTATCGTTATGCGCCAGGGCTGTTGTTCCACCCGCAGCGGGATCCCCTGCAACGGTTTGCGCTCCCGATTTCGCGTCTTTCGTAGTGTCAGTCTGCGCCGCCAGCCAACCCGAGATCAGAATGCAAACGGCGACCGTGGATGCTCGCCGGCACGTCTTCCTTCCTGGAATTGTCATGGTTTGCTCCAAACTGAGCCATTGTAACGCCGCGCGGCCGCCGCAGCCGCTAAATCCGCTTGCCATTGCCTCTAAAGCCGTTCCCGGGAAAGGCGGTCGGATAGGCTTCCGAAGAACTCATATGGTATTGCTCGATCTTGTACAGCAGGGTTCGATAGCTGACTCCAAGCAACCGCGCTGCAGCTTTCCGGTTCCAGCCAGTCTTCTCGAGCGCGGTAGATATCGCGTTTCTTTCCGCTTCGCAACGCACACTTTGCACCAGCGACTTGAGCGAATTCGGAGTGGCAGATCGATCCCCATTTTCGCCTCCGTTCACTGTGTCTGGCGAAGGTGCCGAAATCCCGTTTCCGTTTCCGTTGTGGGGTTTACCGTTCCCTGGTTTGTGCTCCGATTTCGCCGGGGCAAAGATAAACTCTTTGTCACCCATCACCAGATATCGCTTCACGAACTCTTCGAGTTCGCGGAGATTTCCCGGCCACGAATAGGCATGGCAGGCTTCGAGCACAGCCGGGGAAAAAGTACGCGGAGTCAGACCATAATGCTTGGCCAGATGATGCATAAAGTGGCGAAGCAGAATGGGAATCTCATCTTTCCGCTGGCGCAACGGCGGTGCCTGCACGGTGAAAGCACTCAGGCGGTAATAGAGATCCTCGCGCAACTTCTTTTCAGAAAGTGCGCGCTCAATGTCGGCGCTGGTAGCACCCAGAATCCGGACATCCACGTCAACTTTGGCGCCGCTGCCCGGCCGGAAGAACTGCTTGTTCTGCAGCACTTGCAGCAGCTTGCTCTGGACGCTGGTTGGCATCTCCGTGATTTCATCCAGCAACACCGTTCCTTTTTCGCAGAGCTCGAGCTTGCCCGGTTTCGATCGCACCGTGCCCGAATCCCTGCGCTCGTAGCCGAAAAGCTCGGTTTCGAGCAGATCCCCGGGCAGGTCCGCGCAATTCACTTTTAGAAATCTGAATCCGGAGCGAACCGAGAGCTTGTGAATCAGACGAGCCGCGGTGTCTTTTCCGCTTCCCGTCTCTCCCAGGATAAGCACAGGAACATTGGCTTGCGCCAGCAACTCCGCTTGGGCGCGAAGTTTGCGCATGATGGGACTCGCGCCCACAAAGAATGTATCATCGCTAACCTGCTCGATGTCCTCGCTGGCCAGCTCCATCTCGATGCCGTCGGTCCGCGAGCTGAGTTGGCCGCGTATCACACTCTGCAGCTGTTCATCATCGAGGGGCCGGACCAGGTAATCTTGGGCACCCAGCCGGATAGCCTCATTTTTTCGTCCGGCGTCGTCGGGGTAACAGAGCAGGATGATTGGCAAGTTCGGACGAAGTCGACGCAGCCACCGCAAGATATGCAGGCTGTCGGCATCCCCGCGAGGCAGATCCAGGAGAAGCAGGTCGGGCGTAACTCCCGCCTGGACGTACTCCAACGCTTCCCAACCGCTGCCCACCGTTTCCAGTTGCCAGGAATTGGATTCCCCGATCGATCCGAGCGAGCGAACCACGGTGGGCTCCTTGCTGACGACCAGGAGGCGTACCGCTTCGATTGCGTTTTCTATCACGGGATTAAAGTTTCCTTTGGGAGATGCTGAGAGAAAGACAGAGTGTAAGAATCCTAGAGAGGCTCTACGTCGTATCCCTGAATGCGCACTGCCAACGACCTCTGAATTGCGTCGATCGAAACTACCAAGGTGTTGTCGTCATTTCGAGCCAGCAGAATACCTTCGACTCCGTCCAACGCGCCGCCGCGCACCCGCACTCGCTGGCCGATCTGAAGAAACGGATGCGCACTCCAGGGTATTTGCTGCCCGATCAAAATCCGAACCGCCTCGATTTGCGATTCAGCGATCGGACTGCCTAATCCGCGAGCGCCCACAAATTTGAACACGCCATCGATGCGCAGAACGCGCAATCGCTCCTCGCCTATAGGACACAATTTGACAAACACATAACAACCGAAGAGCGGCAGTTCCACCGACTTGCGCCGGTCGCTCCAGCGATGCACCTCGGTGACCAGCGGCAAGAACGTGTTCACCCCTTGTTCCCGCAATCGCTGGGCTACGACCCGTTCATGCCGGGCGCGAGTATGCACCGCGTACCAATGTTCAACCCCTGGTGTCACGATTGGTGACATACTCGCAGAGTCCCAAGACTGGTTGCCGGCACTCATAGCTTCGCCCTCTGAGTCACAATGTGACTTTTTACCTGCGAATGGCTTCAAAAAGACGGGGGATCCGATATTCAAAAACCCGGGGGAGTAGTGCCTTTAATGTAGATTATTGCAATTTACTCTTTTTGTCAAGCCGTGACACCCGCCGCAGGAGTTGTGAATCCCCTGCGCAACACTTCCAGGTGTTGTGCGAGTACTCGGGATACTTTCAACCAATGGCCCAATGACAATTAGAATTTCCGCTTACCGGGCACGGGGGACGGGGAACTCGACGGTGAGTTGTTTGCCCGAAAGTGACTCCAGACTACATTCGTGTGCAGGACGCTGCAAGTGGTACAGGGTCTCCGCGACATCCTTCTCATATAAGTCGGGGTATAGATTCTCAACCTGAAGGGATGGTCAGTCCAGAGAACGAATTCTCCCCCACTAGAGTGCTATGGGGTCGCTCCGCGGCGTTACTGGCAAATCCGTCGGACTTGCCCCGACGAAGGAATACGGCACTCCATGGACGTGATCCAATTGATTATAAAAGACATACACATCGATCTGCCGATAGCCACAAACCTCAAAGTCCGATCGAAGCGCAACCAATCGTCCAGCATCCGCTTCGTCGTCAGCCAAGAGTTGCAGCCGGCTACAACCATTGCAAAGCATTGCAACCTTCCGCTTGCATTCCAATCGCGAGTACGCTAAACTTGCAGTCGGCTGCTACTGGCGTTCGCAGTTTCGCCACGGCATCCTTATTGTTTGATGGGCTGTTGTCTTTGCAGTCTTTGCTTTTTCAAACCTCCCCCGAATAAAACAAGTCCCCCGCCTGTGGGAGATCCCCCGTTCTCAGCAAGGCTTGGTTTCCGATTGTGGCATTTGGTTTCAGTTTTGGCGGCCTAATCGAATGGTGTCGCTGGAGAAACTTATGGATACCCCGCGTGTGAACGAGGACAGGATCCGCGTACTGGTCGCGGACAATAGCCGGATCCACACCCAGCTTCTCGCCGATGCACTGGCCCGGGATCGTGGCTTGGACGTCCTTAGTTCGGATTCCGATTCCCACGGTCTGATCGCCGCAGCTGTCGCACACCGAACGGACGTTCTGCTGATCAGTTCCAACCTGGACGAGGAGGCGCACCGCGCGTTTGAAGTTCTACGGGAACTGCGGGCGACGCATCCCCAAATCCGCGCCGTCATTCTGCTGGACTCTTCGAAGCGTGAGTTGATCCTGCACGCTTTTCGCGCCGGCGCTCGAGGAATCTTCAGCCGTCACGATTCCGTCGAGTCGCTCAGCAAATGCGTCCGCAGTGTTCACGAGGGCCAGATCTGGGCCACCAGCGTGCAGATGTCGTTTGCCGTGGAAGCCCTGGCATCCTCGCCGACGGTCAAGGCAGTGGACGCCAACGGTTTGGATCTGCTTTCGAAGCGCGAGATGGAAGTCGTCCGCAGTCTGGCCGAGGGGCTGACCAATCGTGAAATTGCCGAACGTCTGGGCTTGAGTCAGCACACCATAAAGAACTACTTGTTTCGAGTATTCGATAAATTAGGCGTCTCCAGCCGGGTCGAACTGCTGTTCATGACGCTGAGCCAGGCCAGTCCCGCACAGTCGCTCCTTCCGGCCCTCCTGGGAAACTCGGCGAACGGCGGTCGTCACGATCAGGCGACCATCGCCATCTGTCAAAAAGCTGCAGAAGAGGGTTTGCCCACCGCGCAACTGGCGTTAGCACATCTCTACTCGGCTCGTCGCTCTGGCCCAAAGGACTTCGTGTACGCCTACATGTGGTTCCTGATCGCAAGTGAACAGATCACCCGGGCCAAAAATCATGTCAACAAATCGATGACCATGGAGCAACTTCTCGAAGCCGAACAAAGAGCAGCCGAATGGATGAGAAAAACAAAAAAGATTCCGCCTTCCTCCATCGAAGATCCTCCCGAACACCGCCCATCGCGAGAGAAAGACGTCTCGACCGCCTGATTCTGGAAGGCGCGAACCGAACGGCGACCAGCCCCGCGAATCCACACTGCCGTTGAACGCGGCGCCGATCAGCACCGGCAAAACGATGCTGGATCGACGCCGCAGTCCACGGGAATGTTTCTCGGAGGAGGACTTGCTTCTGATTGCGAAAACGCCTCTGCAGTCACAGGATGAATGGGGATTACAGCTTGCACTTGCTTTGGGTACTTGCTTTCTTCACCTCGCAAGTTGACCGCTGTAGCGACGTGGTAATATGCGTAGCCTGCCGCCACGTGAAAGTCTATATAGTTTGAGACGGTGACTGTGAATGGCAAGTTCGTTGCTGAACAGAACTTGTTGCCCGCTAGCTTCTGTCTTACTTGCGCCAAGCAGTTAAGGATGCAGGCAATTGCACAACGCCATCCCGTGGGACGGCCAGCTCCACGGGACGGCCTTGTTGTTACGTTGCCTGCAGCTCTATTTCCCGGAGCGCTGCTTGGCTCGGAGCCTTGGCCCCCTCTGTTTCAGCGAAGTTGTCATCCTTCGACCCGCGCTAAAACTTCGCAATCGTATCGACGTCCCACTTAGAAGCAGGAGTTGCATGATAGTACAGCAGTGAATTGTCATCAGGCCCATACGCGACCACGTTCGCCTCGCCGGCCGGGTCCGCCTTTCGTACCGCGATCACAGGCGTCGAGAAAGTTGTTCCATCCCCGGCAATCGTATCGGCGACAAATGGTTTACCAGGTTTTGCATGATAGTACAGCAGCGAATTATTCGGGCCTTCCGCAACCACGTCCGCCTCGCCGGTCGGGTCCGCCGTGCGTACCGCAATCGCAGGCGCCGAGAATGTCGTTCCATCCCCAGCTACCGTAGCGGCGACAAATGGTTTACCAGGCTTTGCATGATAGTAGAGCAGCGAATTGTTCGGGCCTTCCGCAACCACGTCCGCCTCGCCGGTCGGGTCCACCGAGCGGACCGCAATCGCAGCTGCCGAGAACGTCGTTCCATCCCCAGCTACCGTAGCGACGTCCCACTTAGAACCAGGAGTTGCATGATAGTACAGCAGCGAATTGTTCGGGCCTTCCGCGACCACGTCCGCCTCGCCGGCCGGGTCCGCCGAGCGTACCGCAATCGCAGGCGCTGAGAACGTCGTTCCATCCCCCGCAATCGTGTCGACGTCCCACTTAGAACCAGGTTTTGCATGATAGTACAGGAGCGAATTGTTCGGGCCTTCCGCGACCACGTCCGCCTCGCCGGCCGGATCCGCCTTTCGTACCGCAATCGCAGGCGCCGAGAACGTCGTTCCATCCCCCGCAATCGTATCGACGTCCCACTTAGAACCAGGAGTCGCATGATAGTACAGCAGCGAATTGTTCGGTCCCTCGATGACGACATCCGCCTCACCGTCCGTGCGCACCGCAATGGCTGCCGGGTTCTGCGCCAGGGCGAGGCCAGGCATAAATAGTGCGGCGATCAGCGCCGCGCATGACAACATGGACGTCATCTCGATGCTTTTTTTCATAACGACCTCCTTGTCGTTTTGTTGGGTTGCAATTGAAGTTTTACCGATTATGAATTTCATGGCACATCTCCTTTAGCTTGAAGTTAGATTTAGCTCTGTTTCAGTTGCGTGGTATGGGCCTACATCGCCTACTTGGTTGAGCAGCCACCCGTTAGCCCGCCGCCGCCGCGTCACCCATCAGCCAGGTGATCCCTTCTTGCCGGACCGTCACCTCAGTGCGAACCGTGCGGCTGGTACCGCGACCGGACGCGTCAGAGCGGAAGAAGGTAACTCGCGCCGGGGCGGTAACCGTCATGAACGCCAGTAGCGCCAGACCGGAAATGAGGCTGAGGGTTGTGAAGTTGCGTCGTTTTGCGAAGCTGGTTGGTTGGCTGTTGTCGGTGGTTGCGTGCTTTTGTTCGTGGTTTTCATTTTTGATTCTCCTTTCTTTTCGTTTCTGGATTTCATGGTCCCAGGTCTACTTCGCCGCCACCAGCATGGGCTGGGTTGCGGCGACTTGCGCTTTCACCTTTAATAAACTCTCGCGAGTCTCGCGGACTTCAGCTTGCAGACTCCGCATGCCTGAGCTTTGCGCACGAAGCAGGCTCTGCTGCTGCCGGATCTGACGCAGAGCTTTGGCCAGCTCAGCCTGCTCCTTACAGAACGCGATCTGTTGTTCCTTGGTGGCCTCGATCAACAGTGCGGTCAGGCGGCTGTAGTCCACGCTGCGCGCATCTTTTCCGTTCTCCTCGTAACTGACCAATTCCGGTATCACCGCGCCTACTTCCTCGGCGATCACGCCAACTTCGTGTTTGCCATTCGCCTTCAAGTCGTAGGAGACGCCACGCATTTGTTCGACTTTCCCCAGCGCGCCGTGCAGAGTTTGAATGTTGGTCTTCCATCGGCGGGAGCTGAAGGTTTCCCAGCCATCGCTGACCGGATGGCCTGCGCCTTGGGCGATAGTAAGAACGCTGGACGGGGTCGCGGTGCCGATGCCCACCTTCACCGCATACGCACCCGTGCCTCCCAGCACCAGCGCGTTACTCGTGCTGACCACGGCGTGAGCGCCGATGGCAGTAGCATTACTGAGACCGTCCTCGCTGGCGCTGCAGAAGTAACCGATGCAGGTGAGGTCATTTCCCGTGGTGTTGGAGAAGAGCGCCTCGCCGCCGACGGCGGTGTTCTCGTAGCCCGTGGTGTTGGAGTAGAGCGCCTGTATGCCGCTGGCGGTGTTGTGGCTGCCGGTGGTGTTGGAGAAGAGCGCTCCGCCGCCGGCGGCGGTGTTGCTCGCGCCCGTGGTGTTGGAGTAGAGCGCCTGGTTGCCGCTGGCGGTGTTGCCGTTGGCCGTGGTGTTGCTGTAGAGCGCCTGGTTGCCGCTGGCGGTGTTGCTTCCGCCCGTGGTGTTAAGGAAGAGCGCATAGATGCCGCTGGCGGTGTTGGAGAGGCCCGTGGTGTTGGAGCCGAGCGCCGAGGGGCCGACGGCGACGTTATAGCTGCCCGTGGTGTTAGAGGCGAGCGCATAGGGGCCGCTGGCGGTGTTACCGCTGCCCGTCATCGTGGAGTTCCCGGCGAAGCCGAGGAACGCACTATCATTCCCGTACGAGCCGAAGGCGAACGCACCGCCTTGAATGTCGAAGCTGGTGGTGGCGTTGACCACTCCGCCGGAAACGGTCTGAGTCGCAGTGATATTGGTCGCAGTGAGGTTCCCGTTTACCGTCTGATTGCCGCTGAAAGTGTTTGCGGTTTTCAACTGCGGCACCACAGCAGTGTCGATTGTCAACGTGCCACTGGCGATGATCGGTCCTCCGGTTAGCCCCAGCCCTGTGGCAACGCTGGTGACCGTGCCGTCGCCGGTGCCCGTGCCGGGGAATGTCTGCCCGGTGGCAAACGTGATCTGTCCGTTGCTGGCGATGTTCAGCCCGGTCTCGGAGGGTTTAGTCGCGCCTTCGCCGAATAGCAAATTCAAAGTTCCCGAAGGCGTGCTGGTATCATTGCCGGCTGGTTCCGACTGCCACTGGAAGGTCTGATTGACCGCCGTGCTGGAAGTGCTGTTGAAGGCCGACGCCGCCAGATTCAGCGCTTGCGAGTTCTTGCCCGCCGTGGCCGTGGCCGCGGCAGTGGCTGGCAGACTCAGCGTGCCCCGGATGGTACCGCCACCTTTCACGTCCAACGTAGTTGCTGGAGTGATGGTGTTGATCCCGATCCTGGCCGTGCTCCCGGTGCCCTTCTGGAAGACCACCGAGCTGATGATGTCGGAAGTGGTATCCCACAGCGGCAGATAGTTCACCTTGCCGGTGCCGGTGACATCGCCCGATGGGGGTGGGGCACCCGGTCCAGTGGCGGGATCGGTAGCGGAAACCGGAGCGGCCCCGCTCAACGGCGCCGCTAGCACGAAGGCCGAGGGCGGCAATCCCCCTATGGTTGCCGCATCCCCAGCCTTCAGCGCATAGGGCACGCTCAACAGCAGCACGCGTGGCTGCTCCGCTTGCTCAGCGATGCGAACTCCCAGCCAGCGCGCTTCGCCGGTAGTAAACAAAGTTGTGGGCACGCCGTTGGGCTTGGTGATGCCCAGTTGCACGGAGTAGTGTCCGGTGGCATCGAGCTGGACATTGTTCTGCGTCTCGATCCAAAGGGGCTGGCCGCCTCGCTGGCCGGCATAGAGCGAGAAGGTAATGCTCACCACGCCACTCAGCGAATTCCCACCTTCATCGCTGGCGACATTGGAAAGCTGGATCAAGGGAGGGACTTGGGAAGATGTGGGGCTGCCGCTCGCAGTCTGAGCCGCCAGAGAAACAACTAACGCCAAGAATCCAACTAACCCACAACCGATGCGGAGCCTCATGGGAGATCCCTCCTTCGGAAATTTGTGAACCTTGTTTCCTGATGAAACCGAACGCCTAACCTAAACAGCCGTTACGAAAATCACCCCAGTTATTTCTCGGCCTCACCCTGCGAGGCCTGCGAAGTCGAACCCTTAAGCAGACGACTGCTTACTTGTTCCGCCTGCTTCGGGGCCAGTTCGGCTCCGCAAAGCGGACAGACATGGAAGCCAGCAGCCGTCGCATCACCCACCAACAGAGCCATACCTTCCCGCTGGACCGTCACCTCAGTGCGAACGGTGCGGCTCACGGCGCGATTGGTGGTGTCAGAACGGAAGAAGCTTGCCCGCCCGCTCAGCCATTGGTACAGTCCCTTCATCCGGTCCTCGCTCACTGGGTCGGGATTGTTGCGGCGGTCGCACTAAAAAGGCCAGTGACGAGTTCTGACAGGTTCTGACCGGTTGTGAATTGCCACTAGGTCGATGAAAACAGCAGGGATATTTAGGTTCGGAGAGTTTCAGATTGATGCTCTGGCGCGCACCCTGCGGCGGAAAGAAGAGATTGTCACGCTCAACCGCCGGGCTTTTGATGTGCTGCTCTACCTGGTGCAGAACCCGGGAAAGGTTGTGAGCAGGGACGAACTGCTAAAGAATGTCTGGTCGGATACCTTTGTAGATGAGAACAGCCTGGCGCAAAGCATCTCCGTACTGCGACGGGCGCTCGAGGAGAAGCCCGGCGACAACAGCTATATCGTCACTCTGCCGGGGCGAGGGTATCAGTTTGTTACGCCGGTGCAGGTGGTTGCCCAGGAGACCTTAAGCCTGGTTTCGGATGTGGCAACCGTCGGCGGCTCCCGCGGGCTGCTTTTTCAGGAACGCACGATCCAGACCAGCGTGGTTACTGAAGAAAAAGAACATTTGACCCTGCCAGTTTCCCGCAATCGGGGGCTCGTGAAACTAGTCGCGGTTTTGGCCTTTGCCACGGCATCGCTCGCAGGGTACTACGTGTGGAGACATTTCCACCGAGTCCTGCCCCAGATGAATCCACCTGCCGACAGTTCGACTGGGTTTCCCCGAACGCCTCGCCGTTCCATCGCCGTCCTCGGTTTTCGCAACCTGTCCGGACGTCCCGAAGAAGGCTGGCTGTCGACGGCCTTGGCGGAAATGTTGAGCACCGAACTCGAGGCCGGAGAAAAGCTGCGCCTGGTGTCCGGCGAAGATATCGCGCGCACCAAACTCGATCTTCCTCTGGCCGACGCTGACAGCCTCTCGCGAAACACGCTGCAACGATTGCACAAGGATCTGGACAGCGACTTCATCGTCCTCGGCTCCTACACCGCTCTCGGCGAAAAGCCCGGCACCCGCATCCGTCTCGACCTGCGTCTTCAAGATACCGCCGCCGGGGAGACCATCGCTGACGTCGCGGTAGTTGGAAGTGAGGCGGACCTGTTTGACATCGCGACTCAGGCAGGTTCCCGACTACGCGAAAAGCTGGGCGTGGAAGCAGTCTCTCCAGTGGAGGCCGTCAGCGTCCGTGCTTCTTTGCCTTCAGATCGTGACGCCGCCCGCCTTTATTCCGAGGGACTGGCTCGGCTGCGTGTGTTCGATGCACTGGAAGCGCGTGATCTTCTGCGGCAGGCTGTAGCCGCCGACCCAAAGTTTTCCCTGGCTCACTCTGCCCTGGCCGAAGCCTGGTCCCGCCTGGGCTACGACAAGAAGGCGCAGCAGGAAGCCCGTCAGGCCTACGAATTGTCGGCCAATCTTTCTCGCGAAGAGAAGTTGTTGGCAGAAGGCCGTTATCGCGATATCAATCATGAAAATGAGAAGGCGATCGAGGTCTATCGCACCCTCTTCACCTTGTTCCCCGATAACCTCGACTACGGGCTCGGGCTGGCAAGGATGCAGGTCCGCGGCAGCAAAGGGCAGGACGCTCTGGCCACGGTCGAGTCGCTACGCAAACTTGCGCCTCTAGCTTCTGAAGATCCCCGTATCGAATTGCAGGAGGCAGATGGCTGGGATGCGCTGAGCGAGTTTAAGCATCAACAACAGCCTTTGGAACTGGCGGTACAGAAGGCGAGGGTGCAGGGGTCACGGCTGATCCTGGCGCGCGCGCGCGAAAACCAGTGCTGGCTGTTCAGCTATTTTGGGCAAGTGCAGAATGCGGTTGCCGCCTGCCGCGAGGCTAGGGACATTTACTCCGCAGCCGGAGACCGTCAGGGCGAAGCCACAACTTTGCGCGCCTGGGCGGATGCGATAACCGAGACCGATGCACCCGAGTCCATCCGTCTATATCAGCAGGCGCAGACTATCTTTAGCAAGAACGGATCCGAAAACGGCGTGGCTAGCGTGCTCAACAACCTCGGTCTGGTCTATGAAGCCCAGGGCGATCTCGCCACCGCCGAGAAAATGCATCGCCAGGCTCTCGCTAGTTACCGGCTGCTCGATGACAAGAGGCACGAAGGTGCGGCCACCTTGAACGTTGCTGACGAACGAATGGAGCAGGGGGATCTGCCCGGCGCTCTCCAGCTATATGAGGAGTCACGGCACTTGTGGGGAACTGAAAACGGTGGGAGTGAAGCCCTCTCTGGCTACAACATCGCGCTTATTCACGAGTTGCAGGGGGACCTTACGAGCGCAAAGCAAGGATTCGAACAATCCCTCGCGACTTGGCAGAAGACCGGCGATCGGGATAAGTCCGCTTATGCCATGTGGAGTTTAGCAAATCTGTTACTCGAAGAAGCCGACTTTTCGGGCGCCCGCAAGATGTACGAGCAGGCATTGGCGATTCGCACCGCCGCAGGCGAGAAGCTCAGCATTGCTGAGACTCAGCTCGGGCTCGCAGATTTGTCGCTGGAGGAGGCGCATTCTCCGGTCGAACAAGAAGCGGCGATTCGCCAGGCCCTCGAAGTCTTCCAGAACCAAAAAGCCCGCGACGACGAAACTTTGGCTTGGTGCATACTCGCTCGCGCTCTGACCGCGGAGGGTAACGGAGCGGCCGCAAAAGAAGCGATGCAACACGCTCGTAATCTCGCAGCCAAGAGCCAGAATCCCGAAATCCGCTGGCGGACCGCCATCACCGCCGCCGGCATCGGGAGCGCCGAAAAAGACGTCGCCCACTCCGCTGCCGGGATTGCAGTGCGCAAAGAGCTGGCCGCCATCATCGCCAAGTCGCGAGAGCTGGGTTATCAGGGCATTGAACTCGATGCTCGTCTGGCGCTCGCTGAAATTGAGATGAAGGCGGGCCAAACCACGGCAGGACGTGTCCATCTGACCGCAGTCGAGGCGGATGCCAAAGCCAAAGGCTACAACCTCATCGCCCACAAGGCCGCCACCGCCGGGGGCTGAGATTTCCGCTGACCATTCAAGGATCGTTTCTCGGTATCAATTCACAGCCGAAGCTCTACTTCGGATTAGCCGGAAATGACACTGCGACCAAGGTCGAACTTATTCGCTAAGGCTTCAAGTTTGTGATCACTCGGGAATGACTTTGTTTTCTGCAAAAGAGGACCTGTATCAGGGTCGATCTGCTTGAAACTTTCCAGAAAGCGATTTCTGGCCAACGGAGTGGTTCAACATTCAGGCGAAGGTTGTCTTTCTGAAAACGGATTGCCTCCGGTTGGTCCGTCACTCGGGCTGAATTACGAGCAGCTATAGGAATTCCTTGCCGACGAGTGGCGTGATCATACTACGTCCATCGGAAATTTTCGAATCCGGGCATTCTTTCTGATAATCGAAATGTGTGTGGCCTCAATCGATGTTTAGACGCAAGAATTGAACGGCGGCGCTCGCAGATAAAAGTGACCCAGCGTGACAGAAAAGTAAATTCCGAGGCAATCCAAGACGTGCTGAGGGACGCCGGGCTGAAAGCTGTCACAAGGCGCAACTTCATTAATGGCGTGATCAGCAGCAGCGTGGCGATCGACAAGCGCGAAATGAACTGAACAGAAGGTACCAGCGCGCGCAGCCGGGATTCCACCATCCTCGATCGAAGATCCTCCCGAACATCGTCCATCGCGAGAGAAAGACGTCTCGACCGCCTGATTCCGGGCAAGGCTCTTGCGTTCTACTGGACTACCCCGGCCGGGAAGTCGGCCGCTGACAATCAGCGAGATTTCTGCCGGGAAGCAGGAAGTTATGAACGGGGGCGCACAGCGCTGCCACCCCGGCAGCAACGGCTGAGCTTCGTTCCTCAGGAGCCGACTTCAGGCCCGAAACAATTTTGGATTGCTTGAAACCCAACTGGAAGAAGTGCCGGGACGCCTTGGAATAAAGTCAGGATTTCCGGATAGTCGACGACGCTTCACGGGGAACCGCTGCGTCATTTGCCGTGTACGCCAACCGGGAGCCATCGGCTGAAAGAGTAAAAGACCCGCCGGTTGCAAGCCGTCGGCCAATACCGGAGGTTCGACGTGTCCAGGAGCGACCGAAACCTTTGAAAGCTCATGCGTGCTTCCTCCTCCGTCTGTACCCGCGGTTACGACCTGCGATCCATTTGGATCGAGCCAGCATGCCAGGTCTCCTTTGTCTATCCGGCGAGCAACTCCTCCCAAGCGAGAAATGACATAAATGCCCGGATCGCCAGTCGAGCGTTCTTCTTCATGAGGAGCGGATTGTTCCCTGGAAAACACCCCAAAGAGCACCTCGGACCCGTCTGGTGACCAGCGCAAATTTCCGACGACGACCTGTGCAAGCTCAACCTCCGCTCCGCCCTGCGCTTGAGCTTCCCTTTCTCTCCTGGGTCGTACTTTACATACGCAACAAACAAACCGTCCGGGGAAATGGCGGGAAGATATGCATCGCCAGAGAACGTGAACTGCCCGTGCGTGATCTTGGCGTGGGAAACATGCCTCATACTCAGGCCGCGAGTTGAACAGTGCCGCTAGTCCGGAGTTTTCATGGAGGTCTAATGCGCTGCCCTGGACTCGCGCGCTCCGGCTCTGACCACGCTCATACACGGAAACCTGCGCACCGCTTTGCTGCAGTAGCCGGGCCAGCGTGAGTCCGCCTGGCCACCCGCCGACAATGGCGATCCTCTTTCCAACAACGGCACTCATACACGCCTTTCGGGTCGTTCAACACCTGCTTGAAATCCTACCCGCTCCCCATCACTTCTCATAAGCCGACCTTGCGAGATCGATCTGCCTTGCGATCCGCAAACACACATATGCAAGTCGGACCGGCTATCCCGCCTACGCTTAGCGATGGGAGAACGCTGAGGACGGGCTCCGCTCAGAGTCTGCTTCGCTTCCTCCGAGATCCATCCGTTCGATTAGACCGTCTACGATGGTATAACCATGCCAGACCTCGCTGTCTGAAAGCACACCGCCACCAAGGCTCTTCACGAGCTGATGAACTCTGACATCGATCTTGCCTGCTCCACGGTCAATCACCTCAACCGGCTCGACGTGAGGATCGAACTCTTTCCACTGGCGACTCCAGTAGGCACGAATCTCGTCTTTCCCGACTACACGTCCGCCTTCCGATGCTTTGGGCCAACTGACGCTCTCCTTCATCAGCGCCAGCGCACCATCGATGTTCCGTTGGTTGAAAGCGGAGTAGACCTCGGCTATGAGCATCTGTGTGTTCGCCATATAGTCCTCCGTGCGGATGATCATTCAGCCTTCATGAACATTATAGTTCTTGAAAAACGCGCTATTGGTTAGAAGATCGGGGACAGGATCATGCTTTTCGCCGCGGCAGCGGAGGCCGCTTCCAATGGCGAAGAGCAAACGCAAACGAGTCCCGAAAACGGTTCTCAAGTTACCCGATCTAGAACAATCTAAATCTGCGGTCTTGAACAGTCTCACGTCTTCGAATTCAAAGCGCTCGTACGACCATGCCATTCGTGAATTCGTCGACTGGTACTGTTCGGAGCCGAGTCTAGCCTTCAACAGGACCGTGGTCACACGGTACCGAATCGCACTCGAACAGCACGCATACGCGCCGTCGACGATTAACTTGAGATTGGCGGCGATACGCCGGCTGGCTTATGAAGCATCCGATTACGGACTTCTTAGCACGAATCTTGCGGCAGGCATTCGGCGTGTGAAGGGCGTCAGGCGACTGGGAGTGCGTGTCGGGAATTGGCTGAGGCCTGAGGAGGGCAAGAAGTTACTCGGTGCTGAGACAGCTACACGCTTCGCACCGACGAAATCGCGCTTTGCTCTCGCTTCTTATCGGCTGCGGCCTCCGGAGAGCTGAGGTTACAACCCTACGGTTAGAGGATCTTCAGCTTCGGGAACGCCATTGGGTCATCGCTGACTGAGAGGAAAAGGTGGCCACATCCGAACGATCCCCGTTCCGCAGTGGGTGAAGGAGGCGGTCGACAGCTGGACTGCGGGTGCCGGCATCACCGCCGGTCGGTCGCCACGGTCTATCAACAAAGCAGGCAAAATTTGGGGTCACGGCTTTACACCCAAGGTCATCTGGGCAATCGTGAAAGCAAACGCGAAAAGCTGTGGTCTGCCATCGGTGGCACCG
>JBEKGG010000114.1:0-12642 GCA_050012915.1 Terriglobales bacterium
ACTGGCAGCGTGTTGCCGAAACCTCTGGCGCTGACGGAATTCGTGGTTACACCTTCTTGCACCAGATAGTCGCGCACTGCATCGGCGCGATTTTCCGACAGCTTCTGATTCATGTCATCGCCGCCGACGTTGTCGGTGTAGCCTCCGACTTCAATGTTGAGTCCGGGATAAGCAAGCAGAATGCCGGCGACTTTCGCCAGTTTTTCGCGCGCTCCCGGCTTCAAGGAATACTGTCCCGTGTCAAACAACACGTCGGACATGCTGACGATAAGCCCGCGTGCGCTGTCTCGAGTCTCCAGAATGGAATTCAGTTGCGCGGACAAACGGGCGCGCATGGCGGCTTTGTCGGTGTTCGCTTGCTGCGCCGCTAAACGCGATTGATCGGCATCGGCCTGAGCCGCGGAAACGGCTGCCGCGGATGCTGCCTGATTTGCCGCCATGTCGGATTGCGCTTGTTCCTTCTGCCGGGTGGCCTCGTCGGCTTGGGCTTGCGATTGGGCCTGCGCGTCGGTCGAATTCTGCAGGTCGTTGGCGATGCGTTGGTCATCCATTTTCTTGACCGCGATGGCGCGAGCGTCCTCGGCAGTTTGCACGGTCTCACGAGCGACAGCGATCAGCGGCTTGTTCGGAACATTCTTCCTCGTAGCATATTCGTCGCTGTTATTCATCAACTGGACTGCCCGTTGATAACTGTCAGGGGCGTACTGCTCGGCTCCTTCGGATTGAGCGATGCGCACCGCATTGCGCGCCTCAAAGAATTCCAAGGGCAGCTTGGCATTCAAGACCACGGGATCGAACTTGTAGCCGGTAGGAATGTAGCCGCCGCGCTCCATCAGTTCGTACTTCGCGTCCACGGTTTCGACGGTGCCTTTGGTGTCCTTGCGAATAACATTTTCGAGCACCACCACGTCGCTGGGTTGCCGCACTGCGTAATAAGGTTCTGCGGTGACGATCAGAGCGAAAGCTTGAAGGTCGGTGGTAACATGCAGCTTGCTGCGGCTGTCTGTGCCGACTAACACTTCGCCCAGGTTCACGGCGCGGCCCTCGGGCGAAATCGCCCACAGGATGTAGGTCAAGTATTCGTTGCCGAAAGTTTTCGGGCTCTGCAGATTGCCGAATTCCGCTTTGACCTCGATGGTTCCCCGCTTGCTGTTCACTTCGGCTTCGCCGTTCGCGGTGGGCATGAGATTCGTCCCCGCGAAATTAACTTTGGTGGCGCCGCTGTGATGCCGATAGTTCACCGCTGGCGTGGTGCGGGTGGTCACGACTACGCGGAACGTGGGCGTCTGCGCCATGGGTGTTACGGTGGTTGCGCTTTGAGAATTGGTTTGAGCAAGCGCGCTCAGGCTTAGCATGATTCCGACTGCTGACAACATTTTCATCTTCACTTTGTATCTCCTTGGCAGATGTCTGCCCTGCGGCCTCGATCTTTATCTCTATCTAGTTGGTCATCCTCTTCCGATGCGGACATTGGAGAGGGAATGAAATAGTCCAAATACATTGAGCAGCCACAGCACCACGGCGATGACCACCACGCCATTCAAGATGGACTTGATGGATGACTGCATGGGAATAAAGCGATTGACCAACCACAACAGAACTCCCACCACGATGAGAACTTCGACAAGTTGAAGCAACGGCATAATCTTGACCTTTCATATTTCGGGAACTAACACCTCTTATCCGCGCGAGGTGTTGCCTGTGTCTCTGCTTCGAAAGCTTTTAGGGTCTGACGTGTCCGCCGGACTGACTCACGGCATACACACGGATGACAAATGCCAATCAGCTGGATGTAGTCGCTTCGAAGTGAACGGATTTCTAACTCACTCGCTGCGGCATAAGCATGAGAACGATGACTTGGCGCTCGTCGCCCTCTGACACACTCAGCACAATACAGAATGACAGGCGCAGCCTCGCGTGTCTGAGCAAGATAGCTCACTTGTGCAGGAATCGGGGTTTGGTTGCTCGCTACGATCGGCCCAAATTGATGGGACCCCGGGTTTGGCTTAAGCGGATTAGAGGCGCCCAGCGGTCGACGGCAGCCTTCATAAGTCCTGCGCTCGCCTGCGCTCAGAACTTCCATTGGCGTCCAACCAATCGAGCAGCGAGCGAATGCTGGCCCGAGCCAGGGCAATCGAGCAGTCGGCAGCTCCGTAGTAAATATTGATGCTGTCGCCGTCGGCGTCTGTCGTATATCCGCAGGGAAAGACAACATCATCGACATCGCCGTGACGCTCGTACTCGGCCTCAGGCCCAAAGATCCACGAATCCCCTCTCAGTAAACACTTGGCTGGATTCTCAAGTTCGAACAGGGCCAAGCCCAGCCGATACAAACAGCCCGAAGGCGTGTGTCGTACACCGTGATAGAACACGAGCCATCCTCTCGGAGTCTCGATTGGTGGCGGCGACAAGCCAATCTTGTTCGCGTCCCACCAGGCTCCGCGGCGCGCCTCTAACATAAGCTTGTGCCTGCCCCAATAGCGTAAATCGGGAGAGTACGAAACCCACATGTGCGATCCCAGCGGCGTCATTGGACGATGAATGAGAGCCCAGCATCCATCAATCCTCCGAGGCAGAAGTGCCGAGTCTTTATCATCAGGGGGCATGATGACGCCATAGCGCTCGAAATTATGGAAATCTTTGGTCAGAGCCAGAGACACTCCGGGGCCGCTGCGTGAATAGGATGTGTAAGTGACAGCGTATTGCTGCAACTCGGGGACGAAAGTGATGCGAGGATCTTCAATGCCCCAGATTTCTTCGGGATAGTCCCGGGGGCTGGGCATCAAGGTCGGTTCGGCGTCAATTTGCCAATTGTCCACTCCGTTGCGTGAGCGCGCGGCACAAAGATGCGATAAGCCACGTCGATCCTCGACCCGGCAAAGCAGGAGGGTGGATCCGTCCGCTAGTAGGGTCGCGCCGGCGTTGAACACACTGTTAATGGAGTATGGCCAATCCTTGGCCGTCAGGATTGGATTGGCAGGATGCCGAAGTAGTAATGGCTCGTAGCGAGTTGTTGTAGCGATGCTCATATGTTCACTTAGCAGCCCTGATCAAAGTTTAATTAGCGGAAGCGACAAATAACTCACCGCTCGTTCCCGCAGTATCAAGTTCCGGCAACGAGCTCATTTCCAGGAGTGCCATCAAGAACGATAGTGTGGATTCGGCTCCCTGGTTCTCGTTGGGGCGGTCGGGATGCAGGCCGTCCCGGCATCCGCCAGTGACGGAATCATAAAGAGGCAGTTGCAGATCGTTGTTGCCAAGGAACCAGTTGAAGGCCGACCAAGCCTCGTCGCGCCAACGGCTGTCCCCGGTTATGCGATAGGCTTGCAAACAAGCGGAAACCGCGCCAGCGGCCTCAAGTGGCTGTTGATCGAAACGGGCTTTTTCTTCACCCTGGCGATAGAAGCCTTGCGACCCGATTGATACGAAGTGGCCGTTGGTTGCGCAACGCTGAGTTTCGGTGAGCCAGTTGAGCGCTTCGAGACCGGCGGAAACCATTCGATTATCGGAACAAGCAGAGCCCACGAGTAGCATGGCTTGGGGCAATCTCGCGTTTCCATAGGCCAGAATATTTTCGAACCACTTCCAATCCGAGGTGCGAATCGACTCATACATTTCAAGCAGTCGCCGGCTAAGCGCGGATCTTATTTGTTGGGCGTCCCGGTCTCCAGGATATGAATCGAGATATTCCTGAATTCCGAGCAATGCGTAGGCCCAGGCACGAGGACTTTTGAATTCCATAACTGCCGGAAGGGAGATCTCGAACAACCGCCCGGCAGCGCATCTCAATCCCTCATCCCTGGACCGGCCTAAAACCGTTCCGAGTCCCCACAGTGCGCGCCCATGACAATCCTCCGAGCCCTCAGTTTCGTTCCAGTGGCGATCATGGAGGAGAAAGTTTCTGAATCTGCCGTTAACTGGATTGAAGGCAAGCTGCAGAAAAGCCAAATACCGAAAAGACGTATCTTTGACAGGCTCGCGGTGCTGCTGCTTACCCATTTGCTCTAGCAGAACTGCGAAAACGAGTGCGCGGGCATTATCGTCGGTGGTGTATCCCTCTGCGTAGTTAGGGATGGTGAAAATCGCGTGCTGCAGCATTCCGGTGTCATCGGTCAGCCGGTCGAAGTGCTTCAGGTTCAGTTCCGGTAGTTGATTCAGCGATTTTTGTGCAACGCGAGCGGAGAACCGCACTTGTGGGGTCTCCATGCGATCGCTACGAACGCGTGTAAAACTCTCCATGTAGCCCTGCGCGACTCTTTTCCAGACCATATCCCGCGCGAACAAATAAGCACGCTTGCGCATGGCATGGCGTATCGCCGGAGTATCCAAAAGTTCGATTGTCTTTTGTGCGACGGCGGCAGAGTTTTCGAAGGGAACCAGCGCCCCACGGTGGTCGTCCAGCAACTCAATCGCATGCCAATAGGGAGTCGAAATAATCGCTTTGCCCGCACCCAGCGCATACGCGAGCGTCCCGGAGACCACTTGGGCCTCGTGACGGTAAGGAGTGACATAAATATCCGCGGCGCCAATGAACTCGACCATCTCCTCCGGGCTGACGAACCGGTTGTGGAAGATCACATTCGACTCGACTCCCACCTCCTTCGCTAAAGCCTGCAAGTAAGCTCTATATTGCTCGCCTTCGCGACGGAGCACGTGAGGGTGGGTTGCGCCGGCGACAATGTACACAACATTTTTATGCTTGGACAAAATCTGCGGCAGCGCCTGAATAACATTTTCGATTCCCTTGTTGGGCGAGAGCAGACCGAAGGTTAGAAGTACGGCCTTGCCTTCCACTCCGAAGCGATCCTTGTAGAAATTGGGATCGAGGAATGGCAAGTCTCGAACACCGTGCGGAACCATGTCGATCTTGCTGCCCGGTACCTTGAAGATTTCTTGCAGGAATTGGGACGAGAGCTGGCTCATCACAATGAGGCGATCCGAAAGCTCCACGATCTCTTCCATCACCATGAGCTGGTCGGGATTGGGCTCGCGGAGGACGGTGTGCAGGGTAGTTACCACGGGCATCTTCAGTCCGCGCAAGAGCTGCAGGATATGGCTCCCGGCGGGTCCGCCGAAAATTCCATACTCGTGCTGCAGGCAGACCATGTCGATATTGTTGAAGTTCAGGAACTCAGCGGCCTCCTGATACGATCTCAAGTCGTCCTGGGCGAGCGACCATCTCACGCGGGCAGGATAGTCATATCCCTGTTCGGTGTCGTTTACGGGTAGAGCCAGCAGGCGGGCGGTCCCGTACTCGGCGGATATTGCCGCGCACAGGTCGGTCGTAAAAGTAGCAATTCCACACTGCCGGGGAAGATAATTCCCGATCACCGCAATCCGGCTGGGCAGCGATGGCTTCGAGTGCGATCGCGGTCGAGCCGCTGAAACTTCCTCCCGCATCTGGGTGCGTAGGCTAACGAATTCCAACTTTCCCTTGGGAAGCATTGTGTTTGGTAGCGACATTAGCTCCTGGTTTGCCGAGTAAAGATTTTGATAAACGTCAGAGTTTCGGATAAGCCCGACGCGGCATCCAACGTTCCCGGATGCTATCGGCTACCGGCGAGGGGTATCGTCCATGAATTTGCTTCTCTCAGTATTCAACGAAAGTCATGCTTCGGACTGGTCAAAATTGACCACATATGCCCCGAGCGGGAAGGATGCAGGCACTATGGCGACCCACAATGACAATCGGTTCAGGAAACGATTACCTCCGTAACCATGCCGGTAGTGTGGCGAACAGTCTGTATTGGGGAAGGAACCCTAAACTAGAGTCGGGTGTGTTTCGGCATACCAAGAATCTGTGATCCAAATGGAAACCCGCTGGGGCAAGCGTTTCGGACGATACGAGGTCATCGCTGAGGTTGGCCGCGGTGCTATGGGAGTGGTGTATAAGGCGCGTGATCCCAAGATTGACCGGTTTGTCGCTGTTAAAACGATCTCGCTCTCTGGCCAGAATCCTGCGGAGGAGCGCGAATACCGGGAGCGGTTCTTTCACGAAGCTCAGGCAGCCGGTCGTTTGTTACATCCCGGCATTGTCACTATTTTTGACACCGGCGAGGATCCAGAGACACACGTTGCCTTCATTGTTATGGAGTTCATTGCGGGCCAGTCGTTGGACCGGCTACTTTTAGAGGAGCCCAAGAAGTTCCCGCTCGACACAGCTCTTCGGTTGTCGGAAGAACTGGCGGATGCGCTGGATCACGCTCACGGACAAGGTGTAGTCCATCGTGACATGAAACCTGCCAATGTCCTGGTCACGCCCGAAGGCCATGCCAAGATCGCAGATTTCGGTATTGCGAAAATGAACCTGGCGCATCTCACGATTCCCGGCCGGGCGCTGGGTACACCGGCCTACATGTCGCCGGAACAGTTGGAAGGTGAAACAGTCGACAAACGCTCCGACCTGTTTTCGTTGGGTGCGATTCTCTACCACATGGTTACGGGCTTCGGCCCTTTTCAAGGTAGCAGCGCGACCACAGTTTGCTTCAAGGTCGCCAACCGCGATCCGCTGAGGGCAACAACGTTCGACCCCGCCCTTCCCCCTGAACTGGATTCCATCATCGCCCGTGCTATGGCAAAAGATCCCGCGCAACGCTACCAGCGTGGATTGGAGTTTGCGCTTGATCTGCGTGAACTTCAAGAGCGCGGCCAAACAGTCTCAAAACGCGGCAATGGTGCCTCGAAGGGTTCGGGAGCGAGAGAAACGCTCGCTCGGCCACTCGGCGATGGTGGCTCTCACGTGCCTTCCGCAAACCTGGTACCGGTTGGTTTCTTCAAGACGTTAGGGCATGCGGCGAGGCAAGCATCCACATTCGTGCGGCAGGTTGTCTTGTCCTGGTGGCAGCGGCCGGCGGTGCTCTTAGGGTTCGCGGTCGCGGTTGCGACGATCATTATCGGTATCTCTCTGCATCACAAAAATCTGCCTTCGCCAAGCTCGAGTCAGGCCGGTGCAACAGCGACCGGTGGTGCGAGCGGAGCCCCGCCCCCGGCAGTGAAAGAGCCAATTGCCCTCGACCACAGTGAAGAAAAAGTGGCCGATTCCAAGGGAACCTCGAAACCCGTTGCAGACTCGACATTGAACATACGCGTTGAACATCGTTTCTCGGCGGCAGAGCTTTCGCTGTGGGTTGACGACAAGTTGGCTTACGATCGTCCATTGCGCGGGCAGAGCAAGAAGCACTGGAATCCATTTCGAATGGACGTTCGGGAGACTGAAACCGTCCGTCTACCATCAGGGAAACATCGCCTCCTCGTTCGGGTGCGTTCCACGCCCGAAAACTACGAACAGTCAGCGTCCATCATGGGGAGTTTCAGCAAAGACCATCCGGAAATCTTGCAGATCAACTTCGAACGTCAGGGAAAAGCGATGCGCCTGGCATTGCGCTGATCGTTCGCAAGCTAGCGCACGCCGCTACGTCGACGATCAACATGCTCCTGCCGTATCTGACGGCGCCGACCGGCATCGTCGTAGCGCCGGCGCTGATCCTCTGTCTCAGGAATCACTGCCGGAACCTGGATGCGGCGTCCGCCGGCGTCGACCGCCACAAATGTCAAGTAGGCCGAACTCACGTGCTTGCAATCGTCGAGGATGTAATTTTCGACCCAGGCCTTCACTCCCACTTCCATCGAACTGTGGAATACGCGATTCACTGACGAGCGCAGAATGACCAGGTCGCCAACGTGTACCGGAACCCAAAAATCCATATGATCGATGGCCGCCGTCACTACGTAGTTGCGGGAATGGCGATGCGCGGCCATGGCGCCCGCAAGATCGATCCAATGCATAAGGCGGCCGCCAAGCAAGGCTCCAAGCGGATTGGCGTCGTTGGGTAAAACTATCTCGGCCATTTCAGACTGCGAATCGCGGACGGGGCGTGGCAATGCCGGTTCATGATTTTCGTTCATGGATTTGTGCTCGAGACTAGACCCGCTGCCGCGGGTTGGATTCTACGCACCAAATAAGATTGCAAATAACATTCCGCCATTCTCTGAATGTGCGCATCGGAGTGACAAGAGGCCCACTGGCCGAGTGAGAGATCGTATTCCAGAATTCCGTGGCTCGCGGGACGATGTCTGGACTCGCACACGAACCAAACCTCCAGTTTTGCTCCGCGATCGCGGGCAACGGAAAATCTCACCGCATCGCAGGCACGGTCTTCGGGCAAACGCGAACAACCCGCAGCGTATCCGAGATTGCAGAATTCCCGCAGTTCCTCATTCGTCGGTTCTGCGCCTTCATGACCGGGTGCGGAACATCGGCCGATCCATCCGCCGCCCAAAGGCAGCCGCGAAGGATGAAGCCAACCCCCGTCGTCCAATTTGCTCGTCGGCATGAAAAATGGACAAGCCATTCGCCAAAACTCCTTGTCGAAGGATGAAGGCATTGTACTCAGCAAGAGAATGGATCGCTAGTGTTGAAGACGGCTAGTCATGGTCATCGACCCCTCCGCGTACTCCGCGGCCGTTCTCCGCGATCAAAGATTTTTCAATTCTCACCCCTCACACTGCGGCTCGAACAATCGGTAGTTAGACACGTTGTAGTAAGCTCGTATTCGAGTGGTTAGGCTGACTGCTGAAAGCTGAGGGCTGATAGCTGCTTATGGATCGACTCGCAATGCTAAACGAAATTCTGTCCCAGAACCCGAACGATGCGTTCGCGCGATACGGCCTCGCCATGGAATATTCGAAAACCGGAGAAGTTGAGCACGCGCTAGAGGAATTCGGAAAATTGCTCTCCACTCATCCTGATTACACAGCCGGATACTTCATGGCTGCGCAAACGCTGGTCGGCGCGAGCCGCGTGGATGAAGCCAAGAAAATGTTGGTCGACGGAATCTCATCGGCCCGGCGCACGAATAACGCTCACGCGCAGTCGGAGATGACCGCTCTGTTAGATGAGTTGAAATAACCTATACCCGCTCTCGCGCCATCCGCACCATCGACCATTCCACCAATCCCGGGAACAGTTGATAAATCTTGATGAGCGGCATCATCGTCCACGGCACGACCACCTCCCGCTGTTGTCTCAAATATCCTCGCAACACGGCCCGTGCGACACGTTCGGCGGTGATTCCTCGAACTCGCGCGGGCCGCACCTGTTTCTGTTCCGTGCCTTTCACCGCGTTCTTGCCGAAATCCGTGCGCACGTAACCCGGACACACGGTCAGCACATTGATTCCCAAACTCTTGAGTTCGATCCTGGCTCCTTTGCCAATTGCGTTCATGGCAAATTTAGTCGCGCTATAAACCGCATGAAACGGCAAAGGAATATGCCCGGCAACGCTCGACACATTAATGATCGTCCCCGAGCCTTGCTGCTTCATCACCGGAATCACAGCCTGCATTGCCTCAACGGCGCCAAAGAAATTTGTCTCAAATGTTTCGCGAACCGCCGACATGTCCACGTTCGCGACCGAATCCAAGACTCCGTGACCGGCGTTATTGATCCACACATCAATGCGCTGAAGGTGATGCAATGTAAGACCAACGACACGATCAATCTCTTCGCGATTGCGCACATCGCAAGCCAGCGCTAAAGTACGTTCAGCGTGCCCAACCCGTCCGCGGGCGGCCTCCACGCGATCGGCGTCTCGCGAGAGCAGGACCACGTTTGCACCACGGTCGGCGAAGAGTTTGGCAATTGCCTCGCCGATTCCCATCGACGCGCCCGTGATCACGACAACTTTTCCCGAGACTTCTATTCGGCTCGATCCCATGTCGAGCTTTTATTCTCCTTCGTCGCTCAAGTCAAGCCGGATACGGTCAAGCTCTGGCGTACAATCCTAGAAATTCGCGTCGCGCGTTGCGGCGAAGAATCCCGGAGGCCGTTTCTTGAGCGCATTACTGTCGTTATTTCCCTTGGACCTGGTTCTGCTTCCGGGCACGCCTCTCCCCCTGCACATTTTCGAACCGCGCTACCGTGAAATGATTTCCGAATGTCTCGACCGCAGCCAACAATTCGGCGTGCTCCGAGGCAAAGATCAGGAGCTCGCCGAGATCGGTTGTACCGCCGAGATCCTTACCGTTACCAAGAAATATCCCGACGGGCGCATGGACATCGTCACCGAAGGGCGCGCCCGCTTCGAGGTTATTCAACTGAACCAGGAACGATCGTTTCTACAGGCCGAGGTGCTCTACTTACACGACGAGCCTGAGATCCCTTCGAAAGACGAAATAGCCCAAGCCATGAAACTGCACGGCGAAATCATGACCCTCGCCGGCGCCGAGCCAGAAAAATCCTCAGAAGTCGGCGAAGGGCAACTCTCATTTCATCTCGCGGGTTCACTTCCCCTGGACCTCGACTTCAAACAAACATTGCTGGGAATGACCTCGGAAGCTGAGCGCCTGCGCGCCCTCATTTCGTTCTTTGAAACCATCCTTCCGACCATGCGCCGGACCATGCACGTGCGCCGCAAGGCGGGTGGAAACGGGCACGCCGGATAAATTGCAACCAAGCGTATAATCTGGCCAGAAGCAGTTCTCCTGGGGGTTTTTCTATCATGAGTCTTCCACGGACGCTCGGCGAGTTACGCCACAGTCCATTTTCTGAACAGCAACTGCGCAGCCGGCGCGTGAAGGACGAACTACGCGACAACTTAATGGCGAAACTTCGCCAGGGCGGGCCGATATTTCCGGGGATCGTCGGATACGACGATACCGTAGTGCCGCAGATCGTCAATGCCATTCTTTCGCGTCATAACTTTATTTTGCTGGGACTTCGCGGCCAGGCCAAGAGCCGCATCTTGCGAGCTCTGACCACGTTGCTCGATGCGCAGACGCCCTACATCGCGGGATGTGAAATCCACGACAATCCTTACGCGCCCATCTGCCGCCGCTGCCAGGATCTGATCGCCCGGCTTGGTGACGAAACCCCTATCGCGTATCTGACGCAGGAAAATCGCTACGTGGAAAAGTTGGCCACGCCCGATGTAACCATCGCCGACCTTATCGGCGACATCGATCCCATCAAAGCCGCACGCGGCGGCCACGAACTGGGCAGCGAAATGACCGTGCATTATGGGTTGCTGCCACGAGCCAATCGCGGCATCTTCGCAATTAACGAACTGCCGGATCTCGCGGGCAAGATTCAGGTTGGTCTTTTCAACATCATGCAGGAAGGCGACGTGCAGATTAAGGGCTATCCCATCCGCCTGCCGCTCGATGTCGCGCTGGTGTTCAGCGCCAACCCCGAGGATTACACGGCTCGCGGTAAAATCATTACTCCACTGAAAGACCGCATCGGCTCTGAAATTCGAACGCACTACCCGGCCACGATCGAAGAGGGCATCGCCATCACGACCCAGGAATCCTGGACGCAGCGCGATGGATACAAACTGCACATTCCGAAATACGTTCACGAGGTCATCGAGCGAATTGCCTTTGCCGCCCGTGAAGACAAAAAGGTCGACAAGCGCTCGGGCGTAAGCCAGCGCCTGCCCATTTCGTGCATGGAAAACGTGATCTCGAACGCGGAACGCCGTGCCATTCGGCACGACGAGCAACTGGTTGTGCCGCGCATCGGAGACGTCTATGCCGCGATGCCCGCGATCACGGGCAAGCTTGAACTGGAGTACGAAGGCGAGATGAAAGGGGCGCATCATGTGGGACGCGAGCTGATCCGAACCGCCATCGCCAAAACCTACGATGGATACTTCAAAGGCACGGATATGAACCAGATCGTGCAGTGGTTCGACCTCGGCGGAGAGATTCAATTGGTGGACAGCGCCAGCGCGACCGAAGCCCTGCAATTGCTTCGAAGCATTCAAGGGCTGATGGAAAAAGTAGTCAAGCTAAATGTCGGACCGAAGGAGAGCCCGGAGACACAAGTCTCGGCGGCAGAATTTGTGCTCGAAGGCCTGTACGCCCACAAACGCATTGGCAGAAACGAAGAGCGTCTCTTCACCGCCGGAGAAAAGCCGCCGAAAGTTGCGGAGAAGCCGTTCGAGCGCGAAGACGCGCCGTTCCGCGGCAGAAGACCGTTTAATTAAGCTGTCGGCCTGTGGTCGTTGGTCGTCGGCTCGCACCAAACACTGGGTTGTTACTCCGAGCGAAGCGAGGAATCTGCAGTTTGGTTGCCCAACGACCACCGGCTAACGACCAACGACCGCTTTTATGAAACGCATCCGCTACAGCAAATACGTCCCCGATCCCGCGGGCGAAATGAGCATGGAAGACCTGCTCAGCGCTCTCTCTGATTTTCTGCTGCAGAGCGGATTCCAAAATTACCTCTATGACGATTTCGGCGAGGGCGAACAGACCCTCGACGATCTGCGCCGTGCCATCGAGCAAGCATTGCTGGACAGCGACTTGCTCGATGAAGAGATGCGGCAGCAGCTACAGCAGATGCAAATGGAAGGCACGCTGGATGAACTCATTGATCAACTCATTCAACGCATGCAGCAGGAAGATTACATCAGTATCGATCAGCCGCACGATCCATCGCAGCGATCGAGTACCGGCGGGCAAGTCGGCGAAGCGCAGCAACAAGTGAAATTCGAGATCACCGACAAGAGCCTGGATTTTCTCGGCTTCAAAACACTGCGCGATCTTATGGGATCGCTCGGCAAATCAAGCTTCGGCCGTCACGACACGCGCGATATGGCTACCGGCATCGAAGCCAGCGGCGCATCGCGGCAATATGAA
>JBEKGG010000115.1:0-19679 GCA_050012915.1 Terriglobales bacterium
AACTCAAAATTTAGCTTGTTGCACAAATTCTGGTGCAGAACTTCGTCAGAAAAAAATCTCGTTTCCGCGCCAAATCTAACAAAACAAACGATCGAGGATTTTCTTGCCTCCTAGATCTATGGTTCTTAAGGTAGTTACAGGTAAACTCTTGGAAACATGAGAGTTATCGTACATCATTTCCTCACGGGTTCCATTTTGAAACCACTCGGAGCGACGGGTTGGCAAGGACCTGCAATTATCTTACAGATAATATACACTCTAACATATTATCACGTCGCGACGCTCAGGTCCATCAAAAATCGGCCCGGCGATGAGTCCGGTTCCAATTTAGGAATCGACACCTCCAGGTGGGGGGGATCACTGCATTTTCATTCTCGCTGTCGTCAAAGTAGGCAGCAAATTCGGTACTCATATCCAAGCATCCTTAGCGTGAGAGAGAAATGCAGAGCGGGTGGCCCACCCTTATCGCGTTCATTTTACCCCCGTAGATGTCCCGTCCAAGCTTCGCTTGGGCGGGTCTTTTGCTCGGCTCAGCCAGCACGGCGTTAGTTTCTGCGGCGGGTTTCACGACGGCGCTTTCGCCATCCCTCAAAATCCGCCGGCACTTTTTTCTCGGAAATTCCGCGGCGCTTGATCTGGCGCTCGGTTTCGTTTGTCAACATGGCAAACAGCGCGTGCTTCAGCTCTTTGGGTAAGGAATTCTTCTGCAACGGAAAAAATACACCTGCAAGCCTTCCCTGCCGCGTCAGCAGAACCGGCTCTTTGGATCTCAGCATTTCCGCGACCTTATCCCGACATTTCCGTTCCGTTGTGACTTTCATATGGTTTGTCAGCCTATGGCGATTGTAGATCCATCGGCCGCAAAACCTATGTGCTATACATTTTTGAAAGGACCGATCTTGTCGGTAGTTGATAATCAGCAAAATCAGGCTTCGGGCGAGGCCGAATGGCGGGCGGTCCACCCTAACGTGTTCAAAGCCCGCAAGTAGGCTTGATGGCAATTGATCGCTGTGGTAGGATTTTCCTACCTGGACATGGCAACGCACGACAGCACTCTCGAATACCTGGCGACGACCAAGATTGGCGAAAAGGGACAACTGACTGTCCCCAAGCAGTTTCGCCAGGAACTGGGTCTGGGGACAGGCGCGCCATTCGCCGTCTTGCGGCTTGGAGATGGCCTAATCCTTCTGCCTGAGCAACAACGCTTTGAGCGTCTGTGCCAAAGTATAAGCTTGAGCCTTACGGCAACTGGCCTCACGCAGGAAGACCTGCTTGCCACGCTCCCTGAGGCCCGCAATCGCGTTTACGCCCGGCATTACGGAAAGAAGCCTGCTCCTCGGCGCCGTACGCCCGGTCAGCGCTTGAAGTGACCAGCCGGCGCAGAATCCGCCTGTTCCTGGACTCGAATGTTTTGACCGGAGGAATTATTTCTCCCTGGGGACTCGACAAGGCCACGCTGTCACTGTGCGCGGCCAAGGTCTGCAAACTGGTGCTGGCCGAGGCGGTTCGCGATGAAGTCGAGCAAAATCTTCTACTCCACGCCGAACGCTTATCGC
Source organism: Terriglobales bacterium (assembly GCA_050012915.1). Classification (GTDB taxonomy): domain Bacteria; phylum Acidobacteriota; class Terriglobia; order Terriglobales; family Acidobacteriaceae; genus JABDBE01. Next base: position 1,557 of record JBEKGG010000115.1, read on the forward strand.
CCAGAGCTGCCGGCCAATTGATTGAGGACTACCGGCGACTGATCAAGCTAACCAACCCGGAACTGGTTCCCTATCCGGATAAACACCTGGTGAATTCGAGTCGCAATCTAATCCGGCACGAAGCTGACGTTCCGGTGCTCCTGTCTGCGATGGCCGGCAAACCCGACTGGCTGCTGACTCACAATGCGAAACACTTCACCAAGGCGGTCGCAAAGCGGACTTCACTGCGCATCGCGACGCCCGCAGAATTCTTTCGAGCGCTTTCGGCCTTGTTTGTCTAGATGGTCGGGTGGCCCACCCTATCACCCTTACATCAATCTGGATGGTTCCCCGTCCAAGCTTTGCTTGGGCGGGGCTTTCTCACAGGCCATCCTCAAACTATGGTTGGAGGGAAAAGACGGTTCCCTTGTTCGGCGTGCCGCCGTACTGGGTGGTCCCGTACAGGGTGCCTGATTTCTCGAAGAGGCTGCCTGAGGGCGAAGCTCCGTCGGTGCCGCCCTTGAAACTGTAGAGGACAGTTTCGGTCCAGTCGCCACCGTTTTGGGGCAGTGTCAGTTTGAACGCCAAGCCTGCGCCGTCCCCAGGTCCAAAGGAATAAGTAGTGCCATAGAGATTTCCCTTTGCGTCGAAAATCAGACTGTCATAAGGGTAGCGGCCGTCGCCGGCACCGGTGAAGGTATACAGCGTGGTGGTTGTCCAGGATCCACCATGCGTGGGAGAAAGCTCGAAGACAAACCCTGCGCTATCCTGGCCACCGTTCAGATTCGCGCCGTAAAGATTGCCAGCCTTGTCCAAAATCAGGCCGGCATAAATGCCGAAGCCAATGTTGCCCGCAAGAGTCGACTCCTTCCAATGAGCACCTTTGGTAGCGGGCGGCGAAATCTCGAACGCCGTCCCCACGAGAGTTGTTCCGTACAGGTTTCCTTTCTTGTCGACAGCGAGAGTCTGGAAGTCGCTGGGAGCGCTGCCATCGGTGGTATTTTGAAAGCGATAGAGCACAGTTTCCTTCCAGGAGTCATTCGCAGTTTTGCTGAACTGAAAAACTGTGCCGTCACCTTCGGAGTCTCCACCGTAAGTGGTGACGCCATAATACGAACCGTCGAGGCCTAGAACCAGCCCTCCCGGTTGCAGGCCGTCGCTGCCAGCTTTAAAACTGTAGAGCACTTTTTCTTTCCACGCGCCATGTGACTTCGCGGGCCGAGTCAGCCGGTAGATAGTGCCGTAATTGTTTAGTCCTCCAGTCGTGGTTGTGCCATAGAGATTGCCGGCCTCGTCCATTAGCAAACGAGGGGGCGCGGGGTAAGAGCCATCGGTGCCGTTGCCCGCGAACTTGTGCAGAGTGGTCTTAGTCCATTTGCCTCCTTTGTGGGCGGGTGGGCTCAGTTCGAAGACGGTACCGCAGCCCAACTGGGAGACGTCGCATATTATTCCGCCATTGGCGGTCACGCCATAGAGATTGCCAGCCTTGTCAGAAATGAAGTTTGCGAGTGGCAGGCCGCCATCGCTTCCACCCTGGAAAGTGTAGAGGACCTTTTCGGCCAGCGCGCTGCTTGCGAAGAAGACGACGGCAATAACGATGACAAGCAAGCGTTCAGTGGATTGCAAAAGGGCATTGCGTTTCATTGAGAAATACACTCCTTGAGATGTGTAAGAACCAGCGCAAAGTCTACGCCTCCTGGGCTTATGCATTGTCGTGACTTTGTAAAATCGATGTGAATTTTTTTCGTCGCCAAGAGGTTGGCCACCCTTTGAGCAATTCCACCGCGTGAGACTGGCCGTTTTCAATTTTGCAACCGATCACCAATGTTTGCCGCAGCGAATACACTCGCGAAACATTCCCAAAAAAGATCGTCGACCTGTCGATTTCGCGCCCTCTGGTTCGACTTATAAGTGAGCAAGGGAAATGGCCGAGGAGGCAGATATGAAACCGCAGCAGACCACAGGAGGGATTTTAAAATCAAGCGCAGGAGCATTTCTCGCGGGCCTCGGCATGTATATTTTGTATGCCAATACGGCCGGGGCTGTGGGTCACCTGTGCAATGTCCTCGCCAACGGCTCGGAAACGCTGGGAGGATTGCCGGCTGCCGTCGTGGTTCTCACCCAAAGCGTGCATGCCCATGCCTTGGAGCATCAGGGGTTTGTACAGAGTCTTTTTCAGCACGCGCTCGTATCGTCAATCTGGCCGTTGTTTCTTGTCGTATTTGGAACAGCGTTGTCGAGGGAAACGTTTACGGAAGATTCCACGGGCGTTCGGGAAGATGAGAGAAAAGCGATCAATCTTTCTCGGTCACGCGGGCTGCACAAGTAGCCTGCTTGGATTTCTCGAATCGACGTTGCTAAACAGTGGGCCACTCTTATCAAACTAGTTTGCTTGGACCTTCCTTTGCTCCGCCTGGAACTAAATCGTTGCGGATAAGATAATGACCTGTGCAGAATGTGACTCCGGCAGCGATCGTGGCCCTGATCGCAGAGCTAGGTCCCGCAGTGGCTTTCGGATGCGCCGCTGAGCGCCTGGCGCGAGCAGTTCAACGCTGGCCGTTCGCCGCGCGCATCGCCCTCCCTGCTCTGTGCGTCTTGCCTTACATCCTGGTTTCGGTTTCTCAGCACATTTTTCGATGGGAATGGTTCGCGCTCTATGCCGGGCTCCCCGTCGCGATTGCGTGGTTGCTGGAGCGAGCTGCATCCGCCGATCCTGAGCAACGTGGTGACTGGCGGGACGGCATTATTCTGCTGGTGTTGGGGCTTGCAGTTGATTTGCGCTGGTTCGATTCCGCGTGGCCCTCCGGGCTGCGCGCTCTGAACGAACTGCTTCTTGTCGATATCGGATTGTATGGCTTTCTGGCGATCCGCCAGCTCAGCGGAATGGGCTTCGATTTTCACTTGCGCTGGAGCGACTGGAAGAGTGGATTGCGCGAACTCGTTTTCTTCATGCCTCTGGTTTTGACGCTGGGCTTGGCGCTGGGCTTTATCCATCCCCATGCGAACGTACCAGCTCTGGGATCGGCGGTCCAGCGATGGCTCTTGATATTTCTCTTCACCGCTCTGCCGGAAGAACTTTTCTTTCGCGCCTGGGTACAGAATCTGCTAGAACGCCGGGTAGGACGGCGCGCGGCTCTGGTGATCGCCTCGGCACTTTTCGGGCTTTCACACTTCAACAAACGATCGGCGCATTTCAATTGGCGCTATGTCTTATTAGCCACAATCGCCGGTATTTTCTACGGACGGGCCTGGCGCGAGCACCAGCGCGTGGCTGCATCGACCATCACACACGCCAGCGTCGACTGGATATGGGGATTGTGGTTCTGAGGCAACGTCCTGCCATTGACAGGTGATTATTCTGGTGAGAGCATGTGTCCCACGTTAGTTCCTCCCCCTGGGCCCCGGCTGAATCAAGCTCTCTTCCGAGGTGGCAAATGGCACGTACCCACGCAAAGTCCGCACTGAAAACCATTTTGGTTGCGGTGCTGTTGTCAATCACGATCGTCAGTGCGCGAGCGAGTACTGAAAAGGTCTTGTGGAATTTTATTAGCGATCCGAAGGGCGCCAACCCGTCGAGTCTAATCGCCGACGCGGGTGGAAACCTCTACGGCACGACGACAAACGGTGGACTCCACAGCGAGGGGACCGTTTTCAAGTTGGTACCCCGGTCGGGTGGAGGCTGGACTGAAACCGTGCTCTACAGTTTCTCGAAGGGGGCGGGCGGATATGCTCCTTTGGGTGGCGTGATCATGGATGCGGGCGGAAACCTTTATGGCACAGCGTCGACCGGCGGGTCCGAGGAGAAGGACTGCCAAGCTCTAGGCGGTTGTGGCACAGTGTTTGAGCTGACGCCGGGGACCGACGACACCTGGTCATATAAGGTTCTGCATACATTTCAGTTCTTGAACGGGATGTACCCAAGTACTCCGCTAGTTCTTGACGCATCGGGTAATCTTTTTGGAACAACTCCAGACGGTGGCAGTTGCAGCAGAGGTGGTTATGGCTGCGGCACGGTTTTCGAAGTCGCACCCGTCGCAGGTGGCAGATGGAAAGAGACCGTGCTATACAGCTTTCCCTGCGTAACTGGATGCTCAGAGACCGGCGTACCGTCCTCCGGTCTGATTCTCGATGCGACTGGGAATCTTTACGGAACAACGTATTCTGATGGCGAAAGCCCGGGTGCTGTTTTCGAGTTGAGCCCGGTTTCCAACGGGAACTGGAAGGAAAGCGTTCTCTACTATTTTTGCAGCCGGGCGCACTGCGCTGACGGAGATTTTCCCCGCGGCGGTTTGATCTTCGACCGGTCTGGCAGTCTTTATGGCACGACTGCGAATGGAGGCACGCAAGAGGGAGAAGGTGACGGAGTTGTTTTCAAACTCACGCAAGGCGCTCACGGCAGCTGGGAGGAGACCGTACTTTTCACTTTTCATGGTGGAAATGAGGGGTTCGCGCCGTTCAGCGGCGTCGTATTTGGCGCTGAAGGAAATCTATACGGCACAACCATTTGGGGAGGCAAAGGAGGTGCCGTTTGCCGAAACAACGACGGCCTCGGTTGCGGTATCGTCTTCGAGCTTACTCCGTCCTCGACCGGCTGGACGGAAAGCATCTTGCACGATTTCACGGGAGCTCGTGACGGGATTGGTCCGAATGGTCTCATTCTTGACAACAGCGGAAACCTGTACGGAACGACGGCTTCTTCCGGTGAGCCGCCTGACTTCAACGGAGGAGGAACTGTGTTCAAACTGAGCCTTTCTTCGGATGGCTGGCGGGAAACGAAGCAAAATTTCTTGACCTCAGACGGAATGGCCCCGGACGGCGGCCTGATTTCGGATGGAGCAGGCAATCTCTATGGAGCCACCGCCAGCGGGGGCACTCACGAATCGGGAAGCGTATTTGAACTTTCTCCTGTCGCCGACGGAGCGTGGCGACGAAGAATTTTGCATAGCTTCGCAGGCGAGGTGGACGGCGAGCAGCCGTCGGCGCCATTGCTTCTTGATGATGCCGGAAATATTTACGGAACAACCTTCGAGGGGGGCAGCGCTGATGTTGGCGTCGTTTTTGAGCTGTCCCCAGCTTCCGGCGGCACATGGAGCGAGAAGATTCTCCACGTCTTTCAAGGACCCGATGGCTCATACCCGGTTGGAGGGCTGGCATTCGACGCGGTCGGGAACCTTTACGGCACCACGGAGGAGGGTGGGGCAGCCTGCTGCGGCACAGTTTTCGAGTTGTCGCCTGCAGCGGACGGAACCTGGACCCACATGATCCTTCACAACTTTGTCGGCGGCGCCGATGATGGCCAAGTCCCCCTGGCAGGCGTGATTTTGGATTCTGCAGGGAACATATACGGGACAACTGCCACTGGCGGTTTTGCTGGAGGCGGGTTCGGAGTCGTCTTTGAAATGTCCCCCGGTTCGGGTGGCACGTGGACGGAACACATCCTGCATCGCTTTACTGGCTCCGATGGATGGTCCCCCCAGGCCGGCGTCATTCTTGATCAAGCAGGTGACCTTTACGGCACAACCTACTGGGGCGGGTCGTCGGGCTGCGGTAACGGATGCGGTGTCGTCTTCAAACTGTCACCAGCAACAGGCAACCGTTGGAAGGAAACCATCATTCGCAAGCTTGATCCTACCCTAGCCAATCCCCAATCTTCGCTGGTGTTTGATGTGGGCGGAAGCCTTTATGGGGTCGCCTCGAATCGTGATTCGGAGTGCCCCAGTTCTTGTGGTGCGATCTTCGAATTGGTGCCCACAGAAGGCGAAGGGTGGTGGAAGGCGATCACGCTCTACAGCTTTACCGGAGGACGAGACGGATCATACCCCGCCGGCCCCCTGCTGCTCGATACTGCCGGCAATTTGTACGGTGGCGCATTTTACGGCGGGCCGGCAGGCGACGGCATCATCTTTGAAATAACGCCTTAATTACGGGTTACGTGAGACTTTTTCTTCCCGTTTGTCGCTTTATACAGTAGGGGGAATTTCCATCAGGGATGCGCGCCCGATGGCCTGCTGCCGCCGGTTCGGGGGATCATGCGGCGGCGGCTCTTGCGGTGCGCATCCTCGTGGTGGTTATGATCCTTTTTCCGCTACGGCTGCGGCTCAATTACAATCGGTCTCGTTCCTGCTAACACTCTCATGAGACTCGCACAGATTGTAGCTGCGCTGGACGTACGCTTGGAAAACGGCTCGCCCGATACCGAGATCACCGGCGTCGCCGGAATTGAAGAAGCCGGTGCCGGACAACTCACCTTCGTGGCCAATCCGAAGTATGCGGCTGCGGCCCGGAAGACGAAAGCGTCGGCAGTCATCGTGGCAGAGGACTTCCCTGCTCTCGCGACGGCGATGCTGCGCAGCCCGAATCCCTATCTGGCTTTCGCGCGCGCCATTGCTCTGTTTCACCCGCCTCATAAATACACGCCCGGAGTTCATCCCACGGCGGTGATTCATACTTCGGCGAGGATCGGAGAGGGCGCGCACATTGGGCCGTACGTCGTGATCGACGAAGAGGTCGAGATTGGCAGGAACGCGGTGTTGCTCGCGCACGTCGTGATTTATCGCGGCGTGAAAATCGGCGATGATTTTATGGCGCACGCTCACGCGGTCGTCCGCGAACACTGTCGCGTGGGAAATAACGTGCTGCTGCAAAACGGCGCGGTCATCGGCGCGGACGGTTTTGGATTCGCCAAAGACGACCTCGGTCACTGGCATAAAATCCCGCAACCAATGCCAGTCGTTATCGAAGACGATGTAGAAATCCAAGCTAATTCCTGCATTGACCGTGCCAGTGTTGGAGAAACTCACATCGCCCGCGGCACCAAGATCGACAATCTGGTCCAGGTCGGGCATGGTTCGCACATCGGAGAGCATTCGCTGCTGGCTTCGCAAGTTGGCCTCGCCGGTTCTACTGAAGTGGGGAACAACGTGATTTTGACGGGGCAGGTCGGTGTCGTCGGTCACTGCAAAATTGGCGATGGCGCCATCGTCACTCCGCAAAGCGGCGTCGCTGGCGACATTCCGGCAGGAGCGATTGTGAGCGGGGCTCCGGCGGTCGATCACAAGTTGTGGCTGAAGTATTCGGCGGTGCTGAGCAGGCTGCCTGAAATCGCGAGAGCCGTGCGGGAAAAGCGTGTGGATAAGCGCGAGAGCGACTGACCGGAGCGCTCAGTAGAGGCTGAACGTCATCTGAACATTCAACATGACGGCGACGGGCTCGCCGTCGCGGTTCCCCGGTCTGAATCGCCACTCCGAGACCGCCTCTAGAGCCTTAACGTCCAATCCCTCGCCGAGGCCTTTGACAACTTCAAGAATCTCTGGAAGGCCTTTCTCATTGACTACGATCATCAACTCCGTGGTGCCCTGCAAGTGTTTTTTCCTTGCATCTTCGGAGTACTCCGGGTCGGGCGCGTTCAGAGTCTTGGGTAGCTCCACGACGCCTGGCTTGGCCCGGTAGACGGCGCGTCCGCCCTCCAAAGTTCCAACGATCTGCCCCATTTCAGCGGACCAAACATCGGGCGTTGTTGTGAGTGCAGGCATCCAGTAGCTCGCTATTCTCTTTCGGATATCAACGGGTTCAAATATCTGCCCAAGGGCTGCACCAATCTTCTTGGAGTCGACCGGGCCCGGATCCAAATCGAGGCTAACGAAAACTGAGCGTTCGGTCAGAATCGTCGCCAAGGAAGGGGAACTGGACGCCGACTTGCCGGAACGTAGCGCAACCAGCACTCGTTGGGCCTCGATCCGCAGCGCATCGTGTTTCAACGAGATCTCCTTCACTTGCAATAGGCCACCTGTCGTCCAAGGCACGGGGACAACTGTTCCGACCGCACGACCATTGGAGTCGAAGTGAAGCTTGCTCGATCCGGTCGGGACCCTTAGTGAAAGAACTTGATTGTCCAAGGCCTGCTTTAGCTGCTTCTCCGCCGCGTCTCCCGCCTTCGCGAACGCGCCGCAGACGAGTGTCAATGCGAACCAGACGACCAAAGAGCCTTTACGCTTCATGAAGGACCTCTTGAAGCTCAGGCGGCAAACCGCTGTCGATGACTTTCCGAACTTTCGCCATCAGGCAGTCGCGGCTACCGAAATCCTTGGGCTCGATCGGCTGGTGAAAAATTACGGTGACAATTCCCGGCTTGATCGCAAATCTCGTCTTGGGCATGACGTAGTTCGAGCCTACGATGGTGACGGGAACCACGGGAACTCCGCATTCCGCGGCGAGGTAAAACGGTCCCTTCTTGAACGGGAGTAGCCTGCCATCGAAGGAGCGGTGTCCTTCCACATAGATCGCCATGTTGAGGCCTTGATGAATTACATCGGCGGCGGCCCGGACGGCGGCGATTCCCGACTCGCGGTTGCCGCGATCCACCGGAACCAGCGAACCGAATCGCATAAGTCTTGCCAATACTGGAACCCGGAACAATTCTTTCTTGACCATGATCGACATGCGGCGCGGAATCAGCGGCATAAGGATCGGTGGATCGACGTTGGAAACGTGATTCGACATGAAGATGTAGGTGCGCGCGTGGTCGAGCTTGTCCAGACCTACGGTTCGCACTTGAATTCCGGCGAGCCGAACCCCGGTCCACGCGCCCCACATGGTCATGCGGTAGAGCATGCTGACGTCGCCGGTTATCAAAGTCCACGGAAAGCCGATCAGCGCTGCGACCGGTAGCAGTGCGGCCCAGAAGCCGAGCATGACGAGAGTGCGTATCAAGGGCGCGCGGCTCCGAACGCGTGGAATTCGCCTTGGGCTGGTTCGAACCAGGTAGGGCAAGCTTTCTGCCGTGGCGTGATATTGTCCATGGTGGTTCAGCTCAAAATCAATTTGTTCTCGGCGCCCGAATTTTGTGGCGCAGCTGCACTGAGCGATTTCAGGCGCTCGGGAAGTTTCTCGTAGATGCCACCGAAACCTCCGTTGGAAAGAATGGCGACAACATCGCCGGACCGCAACTCAGGCGCGACCAGTTGCACGATGCCATCGACCGTAGGGACAATTCGCGCCCGCCGTCCGTGCTTCTGGATTTGCGCCGCCACTGCTGCCAAGTCGAGGCGCTCGGCTTCCGGGATGGCTTCAGACTTAAAGACATTCGCTACGACGACTTCATCGGCGAGCGCCAGGCTTTTTGCCAATTCATTCTGCAGTACGTTGCGGCGCAGAGTATTCGACCGTGGTTCGAGAATCGTCCACAAGCGTGCTCCGGGATAGTTTGCACGCAACGCGGTGAGCGTGCCCGCGATCGCAGTCGGATGATGCGCAAAGTCGTCGATGATGGTGATGCCATTCACTTTTGCGCGAACTTCAAGGCGACGCTTCACGCTCTTGAAAGTCTTCAGCGCGGCTGCAATCTCTTCGCGGGAAATGCCGCAGTTGGCGGCCATTGCGGCGGCAGCGGTTGCATTCCACACGTTGTATTCGCCCGCGACCGCGTACTCGAAGTCCGCCCACGCTTTTCCATCGCGCCCAACCGACCATGTGGTTCGTCCCGGTTCCAGATGCAGGTTCGTGATTGGCCAAGTTGCATTCGCGCTGGAGCCGTAGCGCTCCACCGGGCAAAAGGCGCGAGCGAGACAGCGATCAAGGCTCTCGCCCCGATCGAAGGCGATGATGCGGCCGCGGCGAGGGATGAGATTCACCAGACGCTGAAAGGCCGTTTCCACGGCGTCGAGGTCTTTGTAAATATCTGCGTGATCAAATTCGACCGAAGTCAGAATGATGGAGTCGGGAAAATAATGCAGAAACTTTGGGCCCTTGTCGAAGAAAGCGGTGTCATACTCATCGCCTTCGAGGATGAAGTGTTTGCCTTGTCCCACTTGAAAGCTGCTGCCAAAGTTTTCCGCGATGCCGCCAATCAGGAAAGAAGGTTGCAAGCCGGCAGTATGAAAAATCCACGCCAGCATTGAAGTCGTCGTGGTTTTGCCGTGCGTCCCCGCCACAACGAGCACTTCTTTGCCGCGAAGAAATTCATCATGAAGAATCTGCGGCAGCGAACAGAATGGAATGCGTTGATCGAGCACGTGCTCCAACTCGACATTGCCGCGAGAGATGGCATTGCCCACGACCACAAGGTCCGGTTGTGGTTGCAGGTTCTGCGATGCAAACGACGCCACTGGAATATCGAGCGATGCTAAGAAGTCTGACATGGGTGGATACGCGGCGGTGTCGGAACCGGTGACGCGAAAGCCGCGGCGCTGCAACATGCCGGCGAGTGAGGCCATCGCCGTGCCGCAGATGCCGATCAGGTGGATGTGTCTGTCGTTCATTATTCCTGCCGAGCCACTTGGCGCGAGGGTAAGGCGGCTGTCGCTGGCTCCAGTATCCTGAAGCTCATATGCGCGCCAGAAACCTGCAGCTCCGCTCGAACACCAACAGGCAGCGTAACATTTTTGTGCGAGACATGGCCGGACCGCAATCCGAACAGCACTGGGATACCCAAGTCACCGACCACGCGCAATACAACCTCTTCCAAAGTGTAGCCTTGGTCTTTCTTCTGCACACAATCGAGCATCTCGCCGAACACTATGCCCCGAACATCTGCGAACTTTCCCGCTAATTTCAGTTGCATTAACATCCGGTCGATCTGGTATGGCTTCTCGGCCATATCTTCAAGGAATAAGATGGTCCCCGGCGTATGAATTTCATAGGGCGTGCCCAACGAAGCCACCATTATTGACAGACAGCCCCCATAGAGGATGCCTTCGGCGGAGCCTGGCAGCAAGGGTTTCACACCCGATTCAGGCCCAAGATTTAATTCCCAGGCAGAAGTTGCGCTGAGCGCGGATTCCCACGATGCGGAGTCGACACCGTCTTCATGCGCAAAATCTTTTGCGACCATGGGACCGTGAAAGGTCACGAGGCCGACTGAATCCGCGATGTAGGTGAGCAGGCTCGTGATATCGCTGTAACCGACGAAGATCTTGGGATGGGCTTTGATGTTCTCCCGATCCAGCGAAGTAAAGATCCTTTTCGAGGATGGAGTCGAAATAGAAAGTTTTGTATCCTGTTCGCCGTAGGGCGCCGCATCCGGCTTCGAGCGGTTCGCGTTTAATATTGCTGGCCGGAGCAATGATTCCAATCGTGTCGCCCGGCTGAAGCGCGGGCGGCTTGATGCACGGGATGGATTGGATTGGCGGCATCGAGTCAATCTCTTCGGACGGTCAATGTTAACAGGCTGCGAAAAAAGTCAATTTCTTACTTCGGTGACTGTTGACTATCGATACCTGCCGAATTTCGGTCGGCTGCTCGAAGCCGGGGTCCGGCCTGCGTTTTACAGGAAAAATTCTCCGCGACAGACGAGTTGAGCTGTGCCTCTCAAAAAAATCTGTCCTTCCCAGCGTACGGTTTGCACTCCGCCTGGGGTGTGTACGCGCAGCGGCGACTCGGCCTTCCTGGCGACTATGCTGGCGACGGCGGCAGCGCAGGATCCGGTCCCGGAGGACTGGGTTTCGCCGACTCCGCGCTCGAAGAACCGCACGTCGATATTCCCTTTATCAACTTGATTTACAATCTCAACATTAATCCCATGCTTGAAATGAGCGTTGCGTCCGATATCAGCAGCTTCTAACTGCCAGTCTGGCTCAAATTCTTTTACAAAGACCACGTAGTGCGGGTTCCCCATCGAGACCGGAAAGCCACGCACTTCGCGAGAAGCCAGTTTGATCGAGAGTTCGTCGCCGACTTCGGGCTCGCCCATGGCAATCTCGAACTCGTACTGATTGTGATTGCGTGAAATGAACGCACAGGTCTTCAGGCCAGCGCCGGTACGTATCACAAATTTTTCTTTCGCCTGCTCGGAGCAAAGGTGAGCGGCTACGCAACGCGTTCCGTTGCCGGAGATTTCGGCCTCTGATCCATCGGCATTAATAAGTCGCGCCTGCACATCGGCATCTTGTGTGGGGAACAGCCACTCCACTCCGTCAGCGCCGACGCCTTCATGGCGTTCGCAGATACGTCGGCTGAACGCGGCGAAGTCAGCCGGGGCATAAACGCCATCGATGATGAGGAAATCGTTTCCGCAGGCGCTCGCCTTAACGAAAGGAATAACAGTGCCGGGCGAACTCATTCAACATCCACCGGACCCAGCGGCGTCGCACTCTCAAAAACTTGAGACTGCTTCAGGCCGCGCAGAACCAGTTCCTGCTGTTTCCGCGTTGCCTCGAGTTCAAAGTGAATTCTCACGTGCTGCACCGTCGCGGCAACCTGCAAGTTGTCCGTCATGCCGTGGACACATTCCAGAACGCGGTTTATCTCAAGAGTAACTTCGTCGGCATTGCGGCCAGCAACCTCGTATGCGTGGACGGCGGCTTTGAGACCGAATTGCTCTTCCGCCTGTCCCAGCAAAAAGAGGCAGAGCAAAATAAGCCCAGTGGCAAAAATCGAAGTGAGATAAAGTCCTCCGCCAACCGCCATACCGACCGAGGCCACTACGAAGAGTGTCGCTGCAGTGGTGAGTCCGGTGACGAGTTTGTCGCGAGAATGGAGAATCGAACCGGCGCCGATGAAACCGATTCCTGGAATAATCTGGGCGGCGATGCGGGTATGATCTCCAATGTGCTCGACGGCGAGTGCGTCGGAAAGGATGGTGTACATCGCGGCGCCGAAGCAGATAAAGAGATTGGTTCGCAGTCCGGCTGGGCGATGCTTGAGTTGACGCTCCAGTCCGATCAGGCCACCCAGGATTGCCGCGATCACCAGGCGCGCGATCGAGACCCCGACAACGGAGGTCATCTCGTTCTGGAGCAGGTCAAAAATGTGCTGCAGCATTGGCATGGAAACGTGAGTTGGCTGGATTCTAACACCGGAAAACTCGACGCCGATGTGTTCCTGACGGGCGGCGTTAACGGGCGTGATTACCGGGCGGAGCCGGAAGCAACGGGATGCGTCCAATAAATGGTGGCCGCGGGCTGTCCGGTAGTGCGCAGGACAACCAGTGAAGTGAGGCCCTGCTTCTGCACACCGAGGGCCACCGGATCGCCATCCATCGCGATCACGAAGTCGACGTATTGCGAGGGGTTGGCCAACGCCCGTTCCCACAGGCCCTCTTGATCGGCCGGTGTTCTCCATGGACGATGGTTGCCTTCGTTAATTGTGCGCCGGAGTGGAATACCAGCGCGTTGCAGAGCGCCCACGTGGTCGCCCAGATACATCAGCAAGTTCGATTCGTGCGGCAATTTTCTAAGGTTGGATGCCAGTTCCGTTTCGAAAGCGATGCGGCTTCGCGAGTTTATCCAAGCCTCACGAAAACAGATTGGCTGCGCCCGCCAGACGAACGCGTCGTCAACTGCAAGCAAGAGTAAAACGGCGGAAACAATTATCGTTTTCGCGTTTTTGTTTTGGGCAACGTTCAGTAGAAAATACGCAGTCACTGCCACGGATACGGAAAATAAAGGCAGAAGCTGCAGTCCGTAGCGGACGTTATAGAACGAGAACGTCCACCATGCAGGCACGAAAATCGGGACGCCGCTATAGGCGATCGAAAGCATGTAGAACGGGAGCGGCACCCAGAGCAAAAGAAGAGGCCACAGCCTGCGATCAAGAATGAGAATCGCACCTGTTCCGAGCACGAGCAACGCCACCCACAGTCTCTGCGCGTCTCCCTGCGCCATATTCAGTTCGGCCGATTTCACAAAATAACTGAAGGCAACCGGCAAATCTGCGGCGCCAGGATGCGCGGGTGATCCCGGAGTCGCGCTCTTCTGTTCGATCGCGCGGGCAGAGTACGGTCCGTTGGCAAATTCGAGCGGGTTGCGATAGATGAGTGCATTGTAGGCAAGCCAGAGCGCTGGAGCGGCCGCGGCGAGCAAAAGGAATTTGGCAATACCGGGGCGCGGTACTTGAGCATTCCGCCTAACCATTATCGCGAGCGCGGCAACGCACATTGTCGCTGCGAGGAACCATCCGTCATAGCGGGTCAAGTCGGCGGCGATAAGGCACATGCCGCACTTCATCAACGACGAAGACGCAGCATTGGGTGGGCCATCCTTCCGCGATGATTGTCGAACAAAGTCACTAAAGAACACCACTGCCCAAATGAACAGCGCAAGGTACAACGACTCCGTCATAGCGGTGGTTTGCAGATAGATGAGATTAGGGTTCGCGGCATACACGATCGCGCCCAGCCATGCGGTAATTCTGGCGCGGGGATCGGGTTCGGAACTAACACTCAACGAACTGCGCAAGAGGCGGAAGATCCCTGCAGCCCCCAAAACATACGCGACCATGGATGGGACAGAACCGCCAATGCCCGACTGCCACGCGCTGTTAAGAAGTAAAAATGGAATCATCAGCAGATGCGGCAGCGGCAGCCAAACTGTGCCGAGCTGTAGCAGGCCGGGAGTGCGGGAGTCGAACACGCGCCGCGCGATATTGATATGCGCGACTGCATCGCCGTACAGGAGCAGGCCGTTGTGCTGAAAATAGTAGGCGAACGAAATGAATGAGACACACGCGGCCAACTGGGCTACGAGCGCGGTTTCACGATCCCAATAACGAGTGGGTTGAACATCCGTCGGCTGGGTGCTGGTTCGCCGGTTCATTCCAGGTGGGTCAATTCGCGGAAGACTTGGAATCGGGCGTCGATTTCTTCGCGGGTGAGCGATTGCAGTCGTTCGGTTCCAAAACGCTCGACCGCGAACGAGCCCATCACACCACCATAAAACAGTCCGCGCTTCAAAACTTCGCGGTTCAACTCTTCTTGCGAAGCGATGTATCCCATGAATCCACCGGCGAACGAATCGCCGGCGCCGGTGGGATCTTTCACTTCCTCGATAGGCAAAGCGGGTGCGCGAAAGGGATGGCGTCCAATACCGAATGCGCCCTCCCTGAAGAAAATGGTTGCGCCGTATTCACCATGCTTGATGACCAGAGCCTGCGGTCCCATGGCCAAGACTTTTTGACTGGCTCGCAGCAGGTTTGGTTCACCCGCAAGGCTCTTGGCCTCGGCATCGTTGATTAAAAGCACGTTGACAAGCTTAAGCGTTTCGATCAGGTCGGGGCGAAAACCGTTGATCCAGTAATTCATGGTGTCGCCGCCAGTGAGACGAACTCCGCCCATCTTCCGCCGAACTGCGGCTTGCAGCGTCGGATGAATATTTCCCAGAAAAAGGAATTTCGAGTCGGAGTACTCCTGTGGAATGCGGGGTTGAAACCGCTCGAAAACATTCAATTCGGTGAAATCAGTTTTGGCTTCGTTCAGGTTGTCTAGATATTGCCCACCCCATCGAAAGGTTTTGCCCTTGGCGTGCTCGATCCCACGAACATCAATCTTCCGTTTCTTCAGAACATTTTCGTGTTCGGCGGTGAAGTCTTCGCCGACCACGGCAACGATGCGAACATCCGTGAAATAGCTCGCGGCGAGAGAAAAAAATGTACACGAACCGCCCAGCACATTTTCCACACGGCCGGAGGGCGTAGCGATGGAGTCGAAGGCGATCGAACCAACAGCAAGAATGCTCATTATGAGGTTTTGGTCTCCAGGTATTTTCCGAGGATCAGTTTTAGTTTCTCGCGCGTGGCGGCGGGAATCTTATCGCGCTCGGTGAGGATCGCGTGCGCCAATGCTGCGCCGCACTTGCAGCCTCGTTTCTTCGACATCAAGGCTACGGCATAACGAACGACCGTTGCGGCATTCTCGGCATTTTTCAGCAGCACGGCGACAATTTGATCGATGGTGACCGCGTCATGATGCGGATGCCAGCAATCATAATCGGTCACCATAGCCACGGTTACGTAGCAAATCTCAGCTTCACGCGCGAGCTTTGCTTCTTGCAGATTGGTCATGCCGATGACGTCCATGCCCCAACTGCGGTAGACGTTGGATTCTGCCTTGGTCGAAAACTGCGGTCCTTCCATGCACAGGTAGGTCCCGCCGCGTTTGCCGGTCACTCCTGACTTCTTGCACGCGGCTTCCACGGTGTGAGCAAGTTCAGAACAAATAGGATCGGCAAAAGCGATGTGAGCTACAATGCCTTCACCGAAAAACGTATCTACACGATGGCGAGTGCGATCGAAGAATTGATCGGGGATTACGAAATCTAGCGGTCTGTGCTCGTCCTTCAACGATCCGACTGCGGAAACAGAAACGATCCGCTCGACACCCAACTGTTTGAAGCCGTAAATATTGGCGCGAAAATTCAATTCCGTAGGCAGAATGCGGTGTCCGCGTCCGTGGCGGGCAAGAAATGCAACCTTGCGGCCTTCGAGCGTCCCCAGTACATAGGGGTCGGAAGGATCTCCGAATGGAGTTTGCTGCTTCACTTCCCGCACGTCGCTAATACCGGGCATGGAATAAAGCCCGCTGCCGCCAATGATGCCAATTTCCGCTTGCGACAAAAATCCCCCTGATGCTTTCTTACGATAGTAACGGACTGGTGATTATACAAAAGTGAGGGCGCGAATGCCTTTAGCGATAGGCTTCCTTGCGAGGCGCGACTTCTTGCGAGCATCAATTTTAGTCTGACGTTCACAAGCGCGAGGCGCGTCATTTTACAACGGCGACGAATGTGCCAAATAATTCTTGCCGCAGCCGGTCAGTTGTCGCTGGGTCGAGACTCTCCGTAATCAAGACACTATCCGCTTCAACGTCGATCACGACCGGCCCCTCTTCTGTCGTCCAGGTGCGCGGGCCGGTTAGCACAACGAGTTTCTGGGGATTGTCAGACAGCCTTGTCGCCTCCAGGCTGACCTCGGTGACGTGCTTATATCGCTTGGCGAGCGACTGCGCGTAGACGTCGGCGAACGCAGCCGCCTTCTCAGCGCTCGACCAGCGCGAGACATAAAGCAATGACAGCGGGGCTGCGGGATCTCCTTTGGGCCTCGCCGCGTAGTAGTAGCCGCCGCGCCAGTGCGGATATAAACTGTCAGAAGCCTCCCTACCCGCGTATTGGTCGACGAGAACCGCAACATCGAATTCTCCCATCGCTCCCACGTCAAAGCGTTCGTAATTCTTAAAGTCCCGCTGAAAATCGGGCAAGCGCATGGGATCGAGTTGCTCTCCGGAGAGATATGTTTTCGGCTCCATGATCTGGCGCGTGGTGCGCGGCGGATTGGCAAAGGCCGACGCAAAAGCCTTCTCTTTTCCACCGGTACGAAGCAATTCCGTTTCAAAGTCGAGTCCATAGCGATAAGGGAACGTCAATTCTTCCTTGAGGAAAATGGGTGCGTCCTTGAATTCCGGCGAGTCGTCCGAGCCTACGAGCATGGTCTCTTTCAGGGCATCGGCAATCTGAGGCGACGTGATGATGGATTGATCCGTGGGAGCGAGCAGGTAATCGACCAGGACCACCATCGCCTGACCTTCCACAACGGCCTGACGGGCTTCGCTGATTTCGTCGTTTTCAATGTCTTCGGCCGTTGTCTCCTTCTTGTCATTCAAGTCGGTATCGCCAACCTTCATCCACTTTTCGAGGTTGAAAGACTGATCCTGCAGAGCGTGCGTGAGTTCGTGCGCCAGTACGGGACGCTGCTGCTCGCTGTCGATCCAGTCCAAGAGGTTTACAGTTTTCTTTTTGATGTCGTAGTAACCCGCGACTTGCTCGCGCAGCAGCGCGACGAGAAATGTCTGCAAATCGAAATCGCGTGGCAGGAGTCCAAACTTCTTTAACACGAGTTCAGAGCGGCGCAAGCGCTGTGCATCCTTGTCTTCAGCCATGTTTTTCTGCAAATAGGCCACCACTTCGTCGCGGCTGACGAGGCGTCGTTTGACCTCTTTCTTAACCGGCAAACCGGTGTCCTTGCTGGCGAACTGCATAATCTGATCGACATCACGGAAAAGTTCCTCCGCTTCTTTGGGAGAGATTTTCTGTTCCGGCGGAGGCGCAGTGGTCGTTTTATTTCCCTGGTCGGGAGCAGGACTCGGAGGCGGAGTTGCTGTAGTCCCGGTCTGCGGCGGCTGGGCGGGCGATTGCGCCCACGACGCAGGCAGCAATACCAGCGCGAGGGTCAGCAACAACCACGATTTCCGATACAATTTCTTCATTTCATTCCTTGGGTCCATTTATGTCCGAAGACGATCCTCGTCAAACTGCGGCTGACTATTTTCAAAAAGCCTACGAACTGCAGATGCAGGGCGATTACCAGCAGGCCATTGAACTCTACACCCGTTCCATCGAAGCATTCGCGACCGCCGAAGCCTACACTTTTCGCGGCTGGACA
>JBEKGG010000116.1:0-13839 GCA_050012915.1 Terriglobales bacterium
TCAACCTCAATCAGCGGCATCATTTTGCAAAAGGATGGGCCCGACGATCTGGTAACCTCCGTCCCGGTTTACGCTTCGGTCGCAGGGAGAATGGTGTTGCTGGGGCAGGTGTTTGCCGACGGACCCGAGACTCCGTTTCATTTCACCGCAGCGCAGGGCGCACGCAAGGTCGTACTCGACCCCGAGGAGACAGTGCTAGCACGACCTCGTTAGGCTCGACGCCCGCTTATGTCGACCATTTCAGAACGCATTTCCCGATAATTTCGCGGATTCTTCCCGAGATGACATTCATCTCTTGTCAGGGATGCCCCGCAGATCGTTTTTCCCTCTCTTGAGAACGATAACTCCTACGCAGACACACGGCCTTCCAGTTCGTGTCGAATCGCTCCCATTGGAACCGTGAGTGCTTACATATTTTCGTGCTGGGAGCACAGAACTTGAATCACCCACAATCGTCCGCGGAAACAATCTTCGACTCGGTTTCGATGGTAGCAGCCACTGATACTCCACACGGTCATGGAACGATTTTGCTGGTGGAAGATGAGGCATTCTTGCGCGAAGTGACTTGCGAAATTCTTGAGGCTGCGGGCTACCGCGTACTAAAGACAAAAACCGCCGCGGAAGCCACGTCCACTTTCAACGAATACAAAGCCATCGTGCGATTATTGCTCACCGATGTAGTTCTGCCGGGAGAGAACGGCCGCGACCTCGCGAACGACCTGCGGGCGGTTTGTCCCGCGCTTAGAATCCTCTTTATGTCTGGCTATCCGGAAAATGTGGTCACCCGAAACGGAATTCAGGCAGACGGAATGTTCTATTTGCCGAAACCGTTTTCGCTGCAATCACTCACCCGAAAAGTGGCACAGGTTCTCGAGCAGGAAGAGACGGTCATCGCCAGCGTTTGAGGGATTCGTACGTGGTCCCGAAATCCGCTCAATCCGGCCTCTATGCTCGGGGTTAGTGACGCATCTGCTATGACAGCAATTTTCCTTCCCCGCAGCTAGAACAAATTCCACAGGAACTGGTTGTATACGTCGTGGTGATACTGCACTTCGGGAGCTTTCACGAACGTTCCCAGCAGCCGCGGACATCGATCAGCCGACGCCTGCTTCAAATCGGCATAGCGAGCCTTTACATCCTCGCCCAGCAGTTTCGTCGTCCACGCCGCCTTGCGGAAATTCTCCAGCGCGTCATAGATGTTGTCCGGCAAATAGCGCTGCGCCTGGCGCAGATTCTTGATCTTTGATGTGGTGCCATCGAGGCCGGTCTTGAAAATCGAGTGCATAACAAGATAAGGATTCGCGTCCGGCGCCACCGAGCGAACTTCCACGCGCATGCTCTTTTCGTTGCCGATCGGAATGCGAATCATGGAGCCGCGATCCGTAGCCGATGCCTTGATCTGGTTCGGCGCCTCGAAGTGCGGATCGAGACGTCGATAAGCGTTCACGCTAGGATTCAGCAGCAGGCAAAGATCGTTCCCGTGAGTGAGATTGCGATCAACAAACTCCCACCCGCCTTTGCTAATCGAGACATTGGTATGCATCCCGCTCCCATTCACGCCCACTACCGGCTTGGGCAGGAACGACGCGGTGCAACCCATCTTGGTCGCGACCTGGCGGCAAATCAGTTTGTAGAGTTGAATCTGATCGGCTGCGGCGACCACTTCTCCATAACCGTAGTTGATTTCGAATTGCGACGGCGCCACTTCCGGATGATCTTTTTCGTTCTGGAACCCCATGCTGCGCTGCACTTCCGCCGTAGTATCGATGAAGCTGCGCAACACATCGCCCGGCAGCGAATGATAGTAGCCGCCTGTGTTGACGTATTCGAATTTGTGCGTTTCGTGATAGTTCTGCTCCGCATCGGGACCTTGAAACAAGAAGCCTTCGATTTCGTTGGCCGCATTGAGCGTGTAACCGTGTTTCTTGTAGAGTCCCTCGGCGTAGGTCTTGAGGATGCCGCGAATATCGGCGCTATACGGTGTGCCACCCTTATCGATCACATCGCCGAAAACCAGAACTTTACCCGGCCCAAACACATCCGCGGGCCCCCAGTAAAAGGCGCTCCAGTCAATGCCAAGGCGAAGATCGCTCTCCCGCTGCGCCGTGAAGCCGCGGATCGAAGAACCGTCAAAAGTAAGATTGTCCCAGCTCTTGATCAGAAATTTCTTGTCGTAATCCAGCATGTGCAGCCGGCCTTCGAGGTCGCTGAAGAGAACGGTGACAGCCTTGATCCGTTTTTCCTCCGTCAGGTATTCGATCCGTTCCTCTTGAATCTTGTGCGCCGCAACACGATTCTGGCGTTGCTCCTTCGCATTCAGATTCAGCTCTTCCAGTTCGTCGTACGGGATGGCCAGGAAATTTCGCAGTTCAGTCGACATGGATCTCCTTAAATAAGTTCTGCAACACAACTCAGGTGTGCGTCGGGGGATGATCGGAACTTGGTAGGGTAACGCGGACCAGCACCCCCTGCCAATCAAAAAAGCTTATGGGTCGGATTAAAGGAATCTATGCCTACGTGGGGAAGCCGCCCTCGGCTGTCCAGCCGAGCAAAGCTCGACCTGCAATTCCCGGAGCTTCTGTACAATCTCTAAGACTTGGGCAGCATCGTGGAATCCATCCGATGGACATAATCCTGAACGACATCGAAACCCGAGTGCTCGGCTCGCTGGTCGAGAAAGACGTCACCACTCCCGATTACTATCCTCTTTCGTTAAATGCGCTGATTAACGCCTGCAATCAGAAAAACAATCGCGACCCAGTGATGAACCTCGACGAAGACAGCGTGCGGCAAGCGCTCGACACTCTTCAGGAAAAACGCCTCGCTGGCCCCACCAGTAGCGCCGACAGCCGCGTCACCAAGTACGAACATCGCCTGCAGGAAGTCTTCAACTTCACTCGAGGCGAGACTGCCATCCTCTGCGTGCTGTTATTGCGAGGGCCACAAACTCCCGGCGAACTTCGCGGACGCACCGAGCGGATGCACCGTTTCGAAGATCTTACTGAAGTGCAATCCACTTTGCAGCGCCTGATGCAACGCGATCCTCCGCTGGCCAGAGTTCTCCCCAGACAGCCGGGAACCAAAGAGTCCCGATACAAGCACCTGCTAGCCGGAGACACGGAGGACGAGGCAGATGTGGTGCAGGCGCCGGGGCCCGCGTACATCCACTCAACTGACCCCGCTCGCATATCCCATCTGGAAAACGAAGTCAGCGATCTAAGAAAAGAACTAACCGACCTGAAACAGCAACTAGCCACCTTCCGAAAGCAATTCGAATAGACCGTGTGGCACCGCGCCCCTCGTCTTTCCCCGAAACCAACGTCGATTTTCGCCAATTGACTTGCCCGCGGCAGCCCCATACTATAATCGCGCCAGAGGACGAACCATCTCCAATTGATCGGCCAAACCATCTCGCATTACCGCGTCATCGAAAAGCTGGGCGGCGGTGGTATGGGCGTGGTTTACAAGGCCGAAGACACCCGGCTGCACCGCTTCGTTGCCCTCAAATTCCTGCCCGACGAGGTTGCAAGAGATCCTCAGTCGCTGGCCCGTTTCCAGCGCGAAGCCCAGGCCGCTTCGGCTTTAAATCATCCCAATATTTGCACCATTCATGACATCGGCGAACACGACGGGCATCCCTTCATTGCCATGGAGTTCCTCGATGGACTGACCTTGAAGCATCGCATTGCGGGACGTCCGCTCGAAACCGAAGTGCTGCTCGCCCTCGCGATCGAAATCGCGGACGCGCTCGATGCCGCTCACGCCGAAGGCATCGTTCATCGCGATATCAAACCGGCCAACATTTTCGTCACCAAGCGCGGGCATGCCAAGATTCTCGACTTCGGATTAGCCAAACTAACCGCGACCGGGCGTTCGTCGGAAGCCGTAGAGATCGCATCCGAGGCCACGGCTGGAGCCAGCGTCGAGCACCTCACCAGCCCAGGAACGGCGCTCGGCACGGTGGCGTACATGTCGCCGGAGCAGGTACTGGGGAAAGAACTCGACGCCCGCACCGATCTTTTCTCATTCGGAGTCGTGCTCTATGAAATGGCCACAGGCGGTTTGCCATTTCACGGCGGGACCTCGGGAGCCATCTTCGACAGCATTCTGCACAAGGCCCCGGTCGCACCCGTCCGGCTCAATCACGACATCCCCGCCGACCTCGAACGAACCATCAACAAAACATTAGAAAAAGACCGCAACCTCCGCTATCAGCATGCCGCTGACCTGAGAGCCGACCTGCAACGCCTCAAGCGCGATACGGACTCGGGGCGTGCCGTAATGGCCAGCCAGGTTTCCGAACCCTCGGCGTCAAGCCGGGTTGTGGCATCGTCTTCCTCGACCCAGGTTGTAATTCCGCAGGGCACCAATTCTGCCGCCGTGCCGGCCGCACAATCCAGCGGCTCAGCGAGTGTGCCGGTTTCCAGATCGAAGCCATGGAAGCTCATCATCTCCGTCGCAATAGTCTTGGTGGCGCTGAGTGCGGGCGGTATCTTCTTTTTTCTGCGCTCGCACAAAACAAGCGCCATCACGGAAAAAGACTCGATCCTGATTGCCGACTTCGTCAACACCACCAACGACCCGGTATTCGATGGCACGCTCAAGAAGGCGCTGGCAGTCGACCTCGAACAGTCGCCTTATCTAAACGTATTTTCCGACGCCAAGTCACGGCACACCTTGACCTTGATGGGAAAGTCGCCCGACGAACACGTCACCCTCGAAATCGCGCGGGAAATCAGCCAGCGCAACGGAGTGAAGGCTGTGGTCGCGGGATCAATCGCCAGTCTGGGCAGCCAATACGTGGTCACGCTCACGGCAATCAACGCAGCCACGGGCGACACGCTCTCCGAAGTGCAAGGCCAGGCGGACAGCAAAGAGCAAGTGCTGAAGACCCTCGACACGGCGACCACTCAGCTGCGGGGAAAACTCGGCGAGTCCCTCGCCTCGATTCAGAAGTTTGACAAGCCCCTCGAAGAAGCCACGACTTCATCTCTCGAAGCACTAAAAAGTTTTAGCTTGGGCGATGCTAAACACGCCGTCAGCGACGAATATGGAGCCATTCCTCTTTATAAGCGCGCCATCGAACTCGATCCCAATTTCGCCATGGCTTACGCCCGCCTGGGCACCATCTATTACAACCTCGGTCAAACCGATCTTTCTGAGCAATATCGGCAAAAAGCTTTCGAGCTGAAAGACCGGGCCAGCGAGCGAGAGTCCTTGTACATCACATCCCACTATTACGCCGACAACGGAGACATCGAAAAGGGCATCGCCGCTTACGAACTCTACAAGCAGACCTATCCTCGGGAAATAACCCCGCATACGAACCTGGCCGTAATCTACATCGTCAATTTGCCCAACTACGAAAAAGCTTTGACCAATGCCCAAGAGGCCATTCGCGTCGACCCGGACGAAATTCGCGGCTACTATCTAGCGGCGATTGCCTACCTCGGCATGAATCGTGTCGACGAAGCCAAGGCCATTTTGAATGCTGGCCTGCAACGCAATCCCAACTTCGCCACACTCCACGGTATTCTTGCCAGCGTCGCTTACGCGCAAGGCGATCTGGCCACGATGGAAAAGGAAGAAACTTTTATCAAGGATCAGCCGGACCTGACGATGAGAGCGAATACCTTCCGCGGGGACATTGCTGCCTCCCACGGACAGATTCAACAGGCGCGTGACTTTTATCAAAAGGCGGGACAGGTGGCCAACCGCTTAGAACTCAAGGACGCGGAAGCCCATTCGCTGACCGCGCAAGCGTGGATGCTCGCGCTCTTTGGCTATCCCAAACCCGCCATGGAAGCCGCCAATGCTGGACTAGCAATCTCCCAGGGGTATTCAGTTCAACTGGCCGCGGCTCGCTCCATTGCATTTGCGGGCGACAGCAAGAGGGCGCTGGAACTCGGCTCCGCAATTTTGAAAGAGCGACCCGACGACACTCTGGCTCACGCGGTTTACGTCCCCTCCGTGCAAGCCGCTGTGGCGCTAAACGGCGGCAACGCGAAAAACGCTATCGAGCTTTTGCAGCCCGCTCTGCCCTATGACAAGGCCAACAACGTGAGCACGTACCTTCGTGGATTGGCTTACTTAAAGACTGGACAAGGCGCCGAAGCCGTACAGGAATTTCAAAAAATACTGGACAGGCGCAATTCGTTCCCTGCCGATCCCCTGATGTCGCTCTCCCATCTCGGTCTCGGCCGCGCTTACGCGCTCTCCGGCGATACCGCCAAGAGCCGCACCGCCTATCAGGATTTCTTCGCCCTATGGAAAGACGCTGACCCGGACATTCCGCTCCTGAAGCAAGCCAAGGCAGAGTACGCGAAGCTGTGAGATGAAAAAAGACCCGATGCCAGCCAGCGCCATGCGCTCGCATGGGTTAAGCTAAATAATTATCTTCAGGAGGAATTTTCCTATGTCCGAAGCCGCCCTCAGTGGCGCCGAGTTTAAACAGCAACTGCGCGATGGTAAGCCCAAGCTAGGCCTGTTCGTGAATTCCCACAGTCCCACCGTCGCCGAGCAACTGGCTCACAGCGGCTACGACTGGCTGCTGGTCGACACCCAGCACGGGCCCATGGATCACGAGAAACTTTCGTATATGCTCGCGGCTATCGCGAGCGGCGGCGCCAAGTCCATCGTTCGCGTCGGAGGATACGACGATCGCCCCGGAATTCAGCAGGCCCTCGACCTCGGCGCAGATGGCGTTCTTATTCCCTACATCAACAACGCCGAGGAAGCGCGGCAAGCCGTGAGTTGCAACAAATATCCGACCACCGGCACGCGGTCAGTGTATTTTCCGCAGCGCAGCATGAACAAGGCCGGCTTGCTCGGCTATGCCGGCAATGCCAACAAGAACCTGATTGTCGCCTTGCAAGTGGAAACCGCGTCGTGCATCGAAAACATCGCCGAGATCGCCGCAGTCCCCGGCGTCGATATTTTGTTCCTCGGCCAGAACGATCTCTGCATGTCGATGGGACTCTTCGAGAAATACGAGTTCCCCCACATGTACACTTCGCCGGAACTGGGAGCGGCCACACAAAAGCTGGTCGAGCACGCCCGCAAGAACGAAGTTATTCTCGGACTCTTCCTCTTCGGCACCGCTCGCGTGGGCGAGTTCCTCGAAAAAGGATTCACCTTGATCAGCGTCGGCAACGACCTGCACCATCTCCTGACCCAGGCGGGAGCCTACGTGAACGACGTGGAAAAAACTTCCGCAGAAAAAGGCAAGCCCTGGAAGCGCCGTACCACCGCATTGTTTTGAGTCGGCGAATCATTGGCAGCGATGGATTTCAAGATAAAGGCGATGTTCAGATCCGGACGAAAATGAAACGCACGGAACCACAATTCGTAGTCTGCATCCGAAACAGGGATTATCCAGCCTCGCTGGAATTGAGAAAGCTCTATCGTGTCATCCCCGACCCGGAAGCAGCCAAGCATAATCAGATTCGAGTGGTCGATGAATCCGGCGAAGATTATTTCTACCCAGAAAGTGATTTCGTCCCGGTTCCGCTGCCGCAGGACGCGCAGCGTGCGGTGCTGCGGGCTACGTAAGTCGCTTCGCCGCCATCCGCCGTGTCCGGCCCGCCACATCGTCTCCCCTAAAACACGCTCTTCCTGAATTGCTTTCCTTCTAACTCTCTTCAAATCAGTCCATTTTCCAACGGCTGCCCTCTTGCTCCTACTGTTCCCGACTGGTGGAGACCAGCACAGGAGACCAACATGACGCACTTCACGCAACTCGGATTATCAGGAAAGCCCGACAGGAAACCAGAAACAAATCCACAAGGGAACACAACCAACACGCCGGAAACTCTACGCCCAAACCAAAAACAACCTACCAAAAAGCAAAAGACTGCAGCGCTCGTTGGCTCACTAATCGCGACAGGGCTGCTCGGGGTGTTCGTATTCGAAAGCGGTTGCTCGAAAGAATCGAGCACGACGGCGGCCATCACCCAGCCAAGTCCGTCGGTGAGCCAGCCCTCCACGCCGATCCCGAGCGTATCTCCAGCGATCGCTCCGGTAACAACCCAACCGCTCGCCAAAAAGACGCCCCGTCAGCGAAAGTTGTCGGCTTCCACTTATACCAATCCAGCATACGGAGTCTCATTCCGCTATCCGAAATATGACAACCTCATGGAAGGCGACGACGCGAATCTGGAATTGGATGGCCTCGGCCCGGTTGAAATGAACTTCGTCGAGCCCGGTGGAACCACCATCAGCGCGGTCGAACTGCCCCGCAAACTCTACGGCGGCACAAACTTCAACACCGCATTCTTCGATGTAAGCGTGAATCCCAAGATGACTTCCGAGGAATGTGAGCAATTCGCATTTCCAGAAACGGGCGATCCAAAAACAGATCCCGTTGCAATATCGAAAACGAAGATTGGCCCTACCGAGTTCCACTCAGTCGAAGCTTTCGCTGAAACCGAGAGCAATCAGGCTGACGTAAAGTTCTATCACGTCTTCCAGAACGGAAGCTGCTACGAATTCACTCTCGGTCTCGAAACCGCTGCCGAAACCGACACGGACGATGCCAAACTTGCCGCCAAGTCGGTCGACAGCAACGAAATCTTTCGTCAGCTGAACTGGATGCTTTCGACGGTGAAGATCCAACCCGCAACCGCACCAGAAAAAACCACTCCGCAAGTAGCCAAGGACACGCCATTCGCCCCAACCCGCGCAGCGATCAGCGAAGATCACTGACAAACTGAAAGGCCACGCTCAACCGAACGTGGCCTTCCTCAACTAACAATCATCGCTACAAAATTACATTGATTGAAATCTGAACCCCCGGATGCACCGGGCTAAGCAGATAGTATCCGCCGTCGATGAAATCGACGTACACAACGTCCGTGTAGGCCCAACCTACTGGCCACGGCTGCGCGATTGCGAACCAATAACCGCCGTACTGGAAGCGCGGCGTTCCCGAGACGATGGTCGGATGCCCAATGCTGAAAGTGTGCGTGCGGCCAAAATTGGCTCGGAAACGATCCTCGGGAATGCGCCCGCCTTGCTTGGCATCGGCTGGCTGACTCTGTTTTGCATCCTGGTGAGCGATGGATTTATCTTCCTGTACGCGTTTGTCCTTATCTTCTTGCTGTTGCTTTTCTGCTTTGTCTTTATCGATCTGCTTGTCTTTGTCGACCTGTTTATCTTCCTGCTTGTCCTGTTGGGCGGCCTTGGCGTCCGGCTCTGCCCGTTTGTCGTCCTGCGGATGCGACTCGTCTTGCGCAAAGACGGGGGCGGAAATCCCCAAAACTACCGCCAATACGAATGTACTCAAAACTGTCATCAGCTTCATTGGTGTTGCCTCCATTTCATTTGTTTGACCTGCGTCCTAACCTCGATTCTTGGACAACGAATCTTGTGCGGAACCCGGCGCGGAGAAATTTATGTGAGCGACACAGCCCTGGTGCCCGCATCGACAGGCAATATCAGTGTCACGGCTGTCGGCCTCCTTGCATGCCTGACCGCAGTAGGTGTCGCTGGCGTTGCAGCTACATAGCACGTTTGCACACTTCCTGGGGTCGGCTTGCCTCATAAGCTTCCTCCATTGCCCACGCCGACTTTCGGCGCACACCTTAGTTGCCGGAATTCAGTTGAAGGTAGCCTATGCGAAACCGAACCGCGTCAGCCGGTAGTAGCGCAAGAACCGCTCTCGGGAAATCTCTGTAGAAATTGTGCTTTCCGCTGGTAGAAAGCGGCGCGTTTTATGGTAGGATGCGCACGTTGCAGCGTTTTGAGCATCTACCGTAGCGCTTGAAGGAGGCAGCGCCCATGATTCACCCGCAACCGCCAATGCACCGCGAAGACCTGATGAAACCCGACTTGCTCAGCGAGATTGTGCTGGTGGCAACCGGTCTTATTCTGTTCGTGCCATTGCTGCTGATACTGGTCGCCGCCTGCACTCAAACCGTAGCCATGCGTTGATCAGTTTCGATGTGTGTACGGCCAACGCTTCTGTCCGCGGTTGATGTAGAGTTTGGCCTGAACTTCGTTTTGTCAAACCAGACTACGCCGCCATCTCGATCCGCCTGATCAAATCCTGCTGCTCCGCTTTGCTCTCCGCCCCGATCGTAAACGCATCCAGCAGCCCCAACGATAATGCGTACTTCAGCGCCTCGTCCTGCCGCGTGCGCAAGTCTCCTTGACCCAGAATCTTCATTCCGACAATCCCTTTACCCGCAGCTCGCATCTCGCGCACCACTTCGGCTACAGTCCCGGGATCGGCATCCATGTGCGACCCGACCGGATTCATGCGCACCAAGTCGATCTCAACCCAAGGCGACTTGGCTGCCGCCCGCAGCGCTTCAATGGTGTGGCAGGAACACCCATGCGCTCGAATCACGCCTTTCTCCTTGGCTTCCGACAGAACATCCATTACACCTTTATAGCGCTCAGTCCAGTCACCCTCCGTGACACAATGCATCAGGCAGATGTCCAGGTAGTCCGTTCCCAACTCGCGACGAAATCTGTCCAGGTCCGCGCGCGCCGACTTGGGATCCCGCGCCGACGTCTTAGTCAGGACAGTGGCTTTGTCACGCGACACGTGCTTCAAGGCTTCCGCCACATGCGGATGGCTTCCGTAAGAATCAGCCGCATCAAAAAATCGCAGCCCCTGGTCATAGCCATTGACCAGCAAAACAGAAAGCCCTTTGACTCCGAGGGCAGTCTGATTGGAGTGATGGCCGGAGCCGATCGTGCCCGTTCCCATTGCAAGCCGGCTCGTCCGAATGTCGGTTTTCCCCAGCACAACGGTGTCCGACGCCTTGAACTTTTTCGTCAAGGTTGGCGTAGAAGATGACCACGCCGCCAGACCACGCGACCCAACCCACGCCGCGCCCAATCCGCGCACCGTGTGCGCGATAAATTCTCGCCGCCTCATAGCCACCTCGGAAAACCTCTGCTAATAATGGACTCCCCGCAAGAGAATTGGTCATCACTTGTCCAACGCAATTTGCTCAAATCCAAAGGCCCTGCAAAAGGCTGGTGATCGTCGAAAGCGCATTCTGTTGAGCAGCCCCGAAAATCAACCCGACAGCGAGCGCCAACCCAACCGAGATCGGGCAGTTCTACTGGTCATCTCGCAAGATTATCACCGCACGCGTGTAGCACGGACACTCTCGTCCGCCGCCTCCAGTCAGCTTGTCATAGATTAAAGTCCGTCATCCTGAAGGCCCGCGTTCTCTCTAGCGGGCCAAAGGATCTCGCGCGGAACATTTGAATCCCCCCGCATCCTCAAACGCACCACCAGCATCTATTTCCCATGGAATTTCGACAACTTGGCTACTCTGGATTAAAAGTTCCCGTCCTCAGCTTCGGCACCGGCACCTTCGGCGGTCGTGGTGATTTCTTTCAAGCCTGGGGCAATAGCGATGTGCAGGAAGCTACGCGCCTCGTCGACATCTGCCTCGAAGCCGGCGTGAATTTCTTCGACACTGCCGACGTTTATTCGAAAGGCGTGTCCGAAGAAATCCTCGGCAAAGCCATCGCCGGACGTCGCAACTCCGTTCTGATTTCCACGAAAACCACGTTCGCCATGGGCGACGGCCCTAACGACGTCGGCTCCTCGCGCTACCACATCATCCAAGCCTGCGAGGCCAGCCTGCGCCGCCTCAATACCGATTACATCGACGTCTACCACATGCATGGATTCGACGCGCAAACTCCAGTCGAAGAAACCATCAAGAGTCTCGACACGCTCGTCCAAAGCGGCAAAGTCCGCTACATCGCCTGCTCCAATTTCTCCGGATGGCATCTCATGAAGTCTTTAGCCATTTCCGAAAGATATGGATGGGCGCGATACGTGGCCCATCAGGCTTATTACTCGCTGGTGGGACGCGACTTCGAATGGGAGCTCATGACGCTGGGCCTGGACCAGAAAGTGGCAACAATTGTCTGGAGTCCGTTAGGGTGGGGCAGGCTTACCGGAAAAATCCGTCGAGGCCATCCGCTGCCAAAAGTCAGCCGGCTGCACAGCACCGCCGAGCAAGGCCCGCCGGTCCCGAACGAATATCTTTATAAAGTCGTAGACGCGTTGGACGAAGTAGCCAAAGAAACCGGCAAGACGATTCCGCAAATCGGCCTGAACTGGCTTCTGCAAAGGCCCACAGTAGCTAACGTAATCATCGGCGCCCGCAACGAAGAACAACTCCGCCAAAATCTGGCCGCCGTAGGATGGAATTTGACGCCAGAACAAGTAGCAAAGCTGGACACCGCCAGCGAAGTGACGCCAGCCTACCCCTACTGGCATCAACGTCAATTCATAAGAAACCCAAAACCCGTGTAGGACGGACATTCCTGTCCGCCGTCATCCTGAGAAAACGCAGGCCTTCGCAAAGCGAAGGCTGCCGACGAAGGATCTATGCACCTTGTCTTTGCGATCGCCGAGTTGCAGACTTTTGTCCGGACCCTTAGCCCACCCTGCCGCATCCAATTTTTTATACGAGGAGGAACCTATGTACGTGGTACTTGGAGCAAGCGGCAATACTGGACACATCGTGGCGCAAAATCTTTTGGCTCGCCAACAGAAAGTCCGCGTCGTTGGTAGAGACGCAGCTCACCTGCAGGCTCATGCGGCAAAGGGCGCGGAGATATTCATCGCTGATGTCACCGATGCGGCCGCCCTCACCAAAGCTTTTCAGAACGCAGATTCGGCCTACGTCATGATTCCACCCAACCCCACGAGCACCGATCCGCTCGCTTATGCGGAACGTGCCGGCGATGCGATCGCTTCCGCTTTGAAAAACGGCGGCGTCAAGAATGTGGTTGTGCTCAGCAGCTTCGGAGCCGACAAGAGCGAGAGAACCGGCCCGGTCCTCGGCCTCCACGAACTCGAACAAAAACTCAACCAGCTCGACGGTGCCAACGTACTCTTTCTTCGCCCCGGCTACTTCATGGAAAACACCCTGCCGCAAGTTGATGTCATCTCGAACATGGGCTTCGCCGCCGGCCCCGTTCGCCCTGATCTCAAACTTCCGATGATCGCCACCCGTGATATCGGAGCATTTGCCGCCGAAGCGCTTCTACGCCTTGACTTCCGCGGCAAGCAAACCCAGGAGTTGCTCGGCCAGCGCGATATCAGCTACAACGAGGTGGTCGAGATTATCGGCAAGGCAATTGGCAAGCCTGATCTTCACTACAAGCAGCCATCTGACGAACAGGTGCGGCAGGGGATGGTTCAGTCCGGGATGTCCGCGCAATTTGCCGGACTGATCCTCGAAATGGCAGCCAGCCTGAACTCGGGATACATGCGACCGCTTGAGCCGCGTTCATCCCGTAATACGACTCCGACGACGTACGAAAACTTCGTCGCCGAAGTATTTGTACCCGCCTATAAACAGCAAGCCGCCGCATAATCTTTGTGTGGCGCGGGCGCCCGCGATTTGCACGATCCCATCAACAAAGGCCACGCTCGTTTCTGAGCATGGCCTTTATTCATGCCAACTCTACTAAAGAATATTTACAGCGCGAGCCGCCAACAGAGCCACCGTGGCCAGGGAAATGAGCGATTGAATCATCATGAGTAGTTTGGCCCACGTCGACAAGACAGGACAATCGGTTGGTGAAAACGCCGTGCTGGTATTGAAAGCCAGAAAAAGATAATCCACAAATCCCGGACTCCAGCATTGCTCTCCCATCTCGCGCTTGGCTTGCTGATCGAGAGTCATCTGCGGAAAAAGAAATGCTCCATCGGTATGCACGCCGCGCAACTCACGCTCGCGCGGGCCGCCTGCATCCAAACGCCAGTACCACGACGCGAACACCAAAATGTTCGTAATCCATAAGGCCGCCGCGGAACGCAACAGCTCCTTGGGAGACTGTCGATGCGCGGGCAGA
>JBEKGG010000117.1:0-12222 GCA_050012915.1 Terriglobales bacterium
GGATGCGGGGGATTCCTGATGCAAGGCTGTCAGTCTGAGCCGTGCCGTCGCCAGCGCTGTGATCGCTGCGCCGAGCGTCTCCCTTTGTCACGAAACGTGCCAAATCGCGCAAACACTTGCACAATAACCGCAAATGCCTGTCCCAGCGCAAAATTTGACAACTTTAAGATTGACTTCTACCGCCGCTCCGTTCACAATCGCCGCTCTTTTTGTTTGCTTCTCTTCTCTGACCATTTCAATCCGTCAAGAAAGGCATTTGTTGACGAAATTTCTGGTCAGTCTTTAAACCCGGCAATGACACTTCAATCAAGTCAGCGTCGTTTACCAATCAACCAAAGGAGACCCGATGAAACAAAGGCTAAGTATGTTTTTGCTGGCAACCGTCGCGATACTGCTGAGCGCGAGTATGGTTTGCCTGGCTCAACCGCGAACCCTGTTAACGAAGCACGTCCGTGATGTGACCGTCAACGGCCAGGCGCCGTATGTCGGTAAGCTCCCGGCCACCAAAATCCTGCAGTTCGACGTGGTCCTGCCGGTGCGCGACGGCTTGGATAGTTTCTTGCACGAAGTCTACGATCCTTCCAGCCCTTACTTCCGCAACTTCCTCACAGTGGACCAGTTCACAGAGAAGTTCGGTCCAAGCAAGGAAGATTTTGCCACGTTAGTTCATTTCGCGACCGCCAATGGCTTTACCGTGGTAGGCGGATCCCGCGATGCCCTCGACCTCCAACTTAGAGGGTCAGTGGCGGCCATCGAAACCACCTTCCACGTAAAGATGGGTATCTATCACGACCCGATTGAAAACCGCGACTTTTATGCTCCCGACCGGGAACCCACCGTGGACCTGTCCGTCCAACTCATGCACATCTCGGGCCTGGACAATTATTATGTCCCGCGTAATGCATTGGCGCGGAGAACTCCGAGCGCGAAGCCTCCGGCTCAGGTCGGCTCGTGTCCGCAACAGTCCTTCTGTGGCAGCGATATGAGAGGCGCTTACTACGAGGGAACATCGCTTACCGGCAAGGGCCAGACCATCGGGTTGCTCGAGTTCGCCGGATTCGATATCGCCGATGTCAATACTTACTACAAGAACGCGAAACAAAAGAGAACCGCTGCAGTGAAAGGCATTTCGACGGATGGAACCCCGATCAAATGCCTGGCTTCGGAAGGCTGTGACGATACCGAGCAAACCATCGACATCACTCAAGCTCTGGGCATGGCTCCGGGTGTAGGCACTCTGTATGTCTACGTAGGCTCCACCGGTACTGCCCTGTTGAGTGCGATGTCCTCGGATAAGCCGTTGCCTTTGAATTTAAGCTCATCATGGTATCGATGGGGAACGGACTTCAGTTCGGACGATCAGTACTTCAAGAAGATGGCGGCGCAGGGTCAAAGCTTCTTTGAAGCGGCCGGGGACGGGGGCGATTGGGGCAATAACACGGACACGTATTGGCCGATGGAATCTCCTTACGTCATCTGTGTCGGCGGCACGGACCTGGTGACCGAGGGCCCGGGCAAGGCTTGGAAGTCGGAAACGGTTTGGGTTGACGGCGGCGGAGGAATTTCTCCCGACCATCTCCCGATCGCTAGCTGGCAGAAGCTTAAAGGGGTGATCACCAAGGCCAACAAGGGATCGACGAAATATCGCAACGGTCCGGACGTCTCAGCCAACTCGAATTTCACCTTCTACGTCTGCGCCGATCAAACTACTTGCACCGCTAACGAATACGGCGGAACCAGCTTCGCGGCGCCGATGTGGGCCGGCTACCTGGCTCTGGCCAATCAGCAGGCAGCCGCCCATGGCGACAAACCGCCCGGCTTCATCAACCCAGTCATTTATCCGCTGGGCCTGGGGTCTGGCTACCACACCGATTTCCATGACATCACGGTTGGAAGCAACGGATTTCCCGCCGAAAAAGGCTACGATCTGGCGAGCGGCTGGGGCAGCCCCAACACCGATGGCCTGATCAACGCATTGGCAAAGTAGAGCTGAACGTTTTGTAGCTTCGATTCACTTGTCAAAGCCCGCTCCTGAACTGGAGCGGGTTTTTTATGCGCCTTAGTCAGCGCTCTTGCGCAATAGTTGCAAGACCTTTCCTACGCGGAAGAATTTGACAACTTTCAGATTGACTTCCCGCAAGAACCCATACAGAATCAGTTCGCCCCCAACGCTGCTCCCGGCGGCGGTTATTCCGATTCACTGAAGGAACACTCGTTGAGTTTCCTAGTCGTAAACTAAAACAGGAGAGTAAATTACCTTATGAGCAGAAGCTTCACCACTGTCACTATACTTGCTGCGCTGCTGGTCGCCGCTGCCAGCATCGCCTTCGCCCAGGATTACCCCGAAGTCGCCAATCCAAAGCCGCTGTTTACAGCCGTTCGACACGCGGGCCCGTCGGAGTCGCCATCCGGTAAGCAACTGGTTCAATGGAACGGCAGCTTCAAGGATCACACCGGCCAAACCCACACTTTCACCATGGTCGGCACCAACCCTGCCAAAACCAATGTGACCACGACGACCACCGTCTGGATTATTCCAGTTAAGTTCGTTTACAACGCCAGCCACGGGAATAAAACGTTTGATCCCAATAAGAAGAAAGTGTCCAACGGGCTAACCGTGACCCAGAACACTTTGAAATCCCCCCTGTTCAATGCCGGCATCGATTTTAAACAGGGCGCGACGGATCTAGGCAATACGCAATACGAAGACGCCTTCCAGCGCGGCACTTGGTGGGGAGACGACGTCAAGAAGAACACCAAATACCACGTTCTTCTAAAGACCGTCCTCAAACCGGAGGAGACTATCAACTGCACTGACTCCAGCTGCGAGGTCGAAACTGTAAATTTCGGAGGGCCGTCGATCACCGTGGGCCTGGCCGATATCAACTATTACGACGGTTTGGTGCAAACCTTCATGAAGAAGCTTGGGGCCACTCCAAACGTTCTTCCATTTTTTATCTGGAATGACATTTACCTGACGTCGGGCGGATGCTGCATCGGCGGCTACCACGGCGCCAACGGGGGCCAGCCCGGCGGCCAGACCTATAGCAACGCGTCGTATGCAGACGTAGTCGGCGTGTTTTCGCAGGACGTCTCCGCGATGTCTCATGAACTCGGCGAGTGGGTCGACGACCCGTTCACTGATAACATCGTCAACTGCCCTGCCGATAACAACATCCTGGAAGTGGGCGACCCGATCGAAGGTTTTTCCAACTTTGGAGCATACCCCTATAAGCTCAATGGGTTTACCTATAACCTTCAGTCGCTGACGTTTATAAGCTACTTCGGCGCTCCAGTAAAGGATTCGGCGAACAAGTGGTACGCCTTCCAAAACGATATAGGAGTCTGTCCAGGCCAGTAAATTCTCCATCAGCCCAAAGCCCGCTCCCCATGGAGCGGGCTTTTTTATGGCGCCCCAAAGTCGACACTCTTGCACAATAGTTGCAAGACCTTGCCTACTCCGGCCCTCTAATCACTTTCGGAGTTGACTTCCATCCTCAAGCCGGTTGAAAATCAATTTGGCCCTTAGTCGTCCCCCTGCGGCTCGCCACTCTCGAAACGAAAATATTTTGCCGGAATTTTCTGTGACACTCGAAATGTACCGTCGCCCCCTCCACGTAACGGGAGTGCTGTTCAAGCTCGAGATCCAGACCAATCACGAAACAAATAGGGAGATGTATCGATGAAGCGCACAGCTCTGTTGCTTGCCGCCGGCGTCGCCGTTGTCTTGACTGCAATTGCGCCAAGGATTCTGGCTCAGGACGAGAGTGTCGGTCGCAATCTTTATTTCATGGGAAGGCCGCTCGTGGGCGCAGATCTCGACCTCATCCAGAAGCAATCCGACGAGGGCACCGGACTCAAAATGTGGACCTATCACGCCACCTCCACGCGCTCCGGCTCCACAGGACAGAAGTTCACCGGCGTCATGGTGGGCACGAGCCCGCTTACCACCAGCGGTACGACCACGACGACCATGCAGATCGTTCCCGTAATCCTCAAGATCGCCGGCGATACCTTCAATCCAAGTAAGGCAAGCCCATGTGCATCCGGCAAAGTTCCCCTCACGCTGCTGCAACAGTCGCCCATCGTCTTGACCGCTGATTTCAAGATCAATGGCGTCGATGTGGGCAAAGACCAATACGTCGATGCCTTTCAGCGTGCGAACTTCTGGACTTCAGTCAGTAAGAACGGTGGAACCTACCACAGCAAGCTGAAGGTGGTCACTCTCAAAGCCATCACAATCAGCCCAGGCACGGCGAACTCGGCAATCATCAGTGACAGTGGGTGCGCGCCTTTGGGAGGCGTGAACATCAACTGGTGGGACGCTTACATTACTAACACCATCATTCCGAAACTGAAGTCGCAGGGCGTTGGCCCGACAACCTTCCCCGTTTTCATGCTTTATAACGTCGCGTTCTATGTTGGCAGTGTCGGGGACTGTTGCACAGGCGGCTACCACGGCGCCTATGGTTCTCCCGTGCAGACCTACGGTGCGTTCTTATTCGACCTCACTGGAACTTTCGGCGTGGGTAACGAGGATACTGACAATTTGTCTCACATCGTTGCCGAATGGCAGGACGACCCGCTGGTCACCAATCTGACGCCGCCTTGGAAAAATGTTCCGCTGAACATGTGCCAGGCTAACCTCGAAGTGTCTGATCCCCTGACAGGCACGAACCGTCCCGATGTGAAGATGCCCAATGGCTACACCTATCACCTGCAGGAGATCGCGTTCTATTCCTGGTTCTATGGTCCGCCATCGATAGGCGCGGGCAAGAAATTCTCCGACAACGGTACCTATAAGTCGGCGGCAGGGAAGTGCACGCCCTAGAATTTCTGTGTGCTCTTAGGAAGCCGTGCCTACCGCTTGCCAGCGCTGGCAGGCTGAATCTCTTCCACATCCACCCAGTTCGTGGGATACACGCCGGTATAGCAGGCCGAGCAATAGGTGGTCTTCTCGCCATCCCCGCAAGCTTTCTTCAATCCCGGAAGCGAGAGATACGCCAGCGAGTCGGCGCCAATGAATTCGCGAATCTCCTCGACCGATTTGTTGGCGCCGATCAGTTCTTTTTTCGAAGGCGTGTCGACACCGTAAAAGCATGGCGAAATCGTCGGCGGACACGAGATGCGCATGTGTACTTCTTTCGCCCCGGCGCTGCGGACCATGCGCACAATCTTGCGGCTGGTAGTCCCGCGCACGATCGAGTCATCGATCAACACCACGCGTTTGCCCTCAAGCAAACTGCGCACTGGATTGATTTTCAGCTTGACTCCGAAGTCGCGCACGCTCTGTCGCGGTTCGATGAAAGTGCGTCCCACGTAGTGATTGCGGATCAAGCCAAAGCGAAAAGGAATGCCGCTCTCCGCCGCATAGCCAACCGCCGCAGTGACGCCTGAATCCGGCACCGGAACCACAACGTCGGCCTCGGCCGGCGCTTCGCGCGCCAGTTGCCGGCCCAGTTCCTCGCGACTTTCCTGCACCGCGCGCCCGAACACGCGGCTGTCCGGACGCGAGAAATACACATGCTCGAAGATGCAACTCGATTGCGCCAGCGCCGGCGTATAGAACCGCGAAGTAATTCCCTCGGGACCGACGATGATCAACTCGCCCGGCTTCACATCGCGCTCGAAAGTCGCTCCAATTAGATCGAACGCGCAAGTCTCAGAGGCGAACACGATGGTGTCCTGTTTTTCGCCATCGATGGCGGGAATTCTGCCCATGGCAAGCGGCCGAAAGCCGCGCGGGTCGCGGGCTGCAAAGATCCGGTCGGGACTGATCATGACCAGCGAGAACGCGCCTTCGACCCGCCGTAGCGCATCGGCGATGGCTTCCGGCAGAGTTTGCTCTTTCGACAGCGCGATCAGGTGCACGATGACTTCCGTATCGCTGCTGGTCTGAAAGATCGAACCCTGACTCTCCAGCCGATGGCGAATATCCTGCGCGTTGACCAGGTTGCCATTGTGCGCCAGCGCTACCATGCCTTTATTCGATTGCACCATGATGGGCTGCGCGTTGAGCAAAGCCGAATCGCCTGCCGTCGAATAACGCGTGTGCCCGATGGCAAGCGTGCCCGGCAACTTGGCCAAAACGCTCTCCTGAAAAATATCGGCGACCAGGCCCATCGCTTTATGCATGTGCAGAGCCATGCCGTCGGAGGTCACGATGCCCGCTGATTCCTGGCCCCGGTGCTGCAGTGCGTGAAGGCCGAGGTAAGCAAGCTTCTCCGCCTCGAGGTGCGAATAAACCGCCACCACCCCACACTCGTCGCGAAATTTATCGGAACTTAGCATTTAGCCCCTGTATGACTCCCGTTTGGTGACAGCAGCCCGGCTGCCAAGCCGAGCCAAGCTCGGCAGTTTTTTCTCAGCGAACTCCGCGGAACTTCTCCGCGTCCTTTGCGATGAAAAGCTTTTCAAACAACCAATTCCGGATCAGCCCGCAGAGCCGCAGCCAGCGCGTTTTCGAAAGAATCTCGCAACTCTTTCACCGCCGCCGAGACTACGACTCGCCTATCCAACTGGATCTCGACTTGATCGGAGACCGTCTCGCCGATCTCTTCCGCAGATAGCCGATATTTCTCCGCTACCTGTTGGATTCCGACGAGCTTGCTTCGGTCGCACGAGATCACGACCCGGCTCGCGTCCTCGCCGAACAGAACGAACTCCGGCGGCAATCCCAAAGATTCCAGATTCGCTCGCACTCCCACGCCGTTAGAAAACGTCGACTCCGCCAGCGTGACCGCAACACCGCCCTCCGAGCAGTCGTGTGCGGACTCGACTAAGCCTGCATCGATCAGTTCAACCAGCGCTTTCTGCAGTGCAGCTTCGCGTTCCAGCTCAAGCGCAGGAGGAAATCCCCAGATCGTCCCTAAAATTTCCTTGGCGTACTCCGACGAGCCAAACTCAGACTCCGCATCGGTGAGATCTCCCGGCTCCGAAGCCCGCAGCAGCACCACAGCGCGTCCGGGCTCACGGAAATGCGGAAACACAGCCTTGTGGACATCTTCCAGAATGCCAACGATTCCGATCACCGGTGTGGGATAAATCCCCTCGCCCAAGGTTTCGTTGTAGAAGCTGACATTGCCGCCGGTAATCGGAACCTCGAGTTCCTCGCAGGCTTTGGTGATGCCATCAATCACTTTCGAAAACTGCCACATGATATGCGGCTTTTCAGGATTGCCAAAGTTCAAACAATTGGTCGCACCCACTGGAGTCGCTCCCGAGCAGGCCACGTTGCGCGTCGCGTCGGCGACGGCATGCATCGCGCCAAGCTGCGGATCGAGATAACACCAGCGGCCGTTGCCATCGAGCGCCATCGCCAGCCCTCGCTGCGAACCTTTAATGCGGATCACGCCGGCATCCCCAGCTCCCGGGCCCTCGACCGTGTTGGTCTGGACCATGTGATCGTACTGTTGCCACACCCACCGCTTGCCGCAAATGTTTGGGCTGGCCAGCAGGCGCTTCAGATTGTCCGTGAGATCGCCCGCTTCAGCGAGCTTGATCGACTCGGGCATCTCTCGCGGCACCGGCGGCTCCCATCGTTCCAGCGGACGTTTGTACACCGGCGCATCATCGGTCAACGCCTCGTTCGGAATTTCCGAAACCACTTCTCCGTGATGAAGCACGCGCATTTTGCCATCGTTGGTCACGCGGCCAATTTCGACCGCGTCAAGTCCCCATTTTTCGAACACCCGAAATACTTCGTCCTCGCGGCCCTTTTGCGCCACCAGCAGCATGCGTTCCTGGGATTCGCTCAGCATGATCTCGTACGGCGTCATGCCAGTTTCGCGTTGCGGCACGCGATCGAGTTCAATCTCAGTTCCAACCTGGCCGCGCGCGCCCATTTCGCAAGTCGAGCAGGTCAGGCCGGCCGCGCCCATGTCCTGGATGCCGACGATTGCGCCGGTCTGCATGGCTTCGAGGCAAGCTTCGAGCAGTAATTTCTCGAGAAACGGATCGCCGACTTGAACATTCGGACGCTTCGCTTCGGACGCCTCGCTGAATTCTTCGCTGGCCATAGTGGCGCCGTGAATGCCGTCGCGTCCGGTTTTCGATCCCACATAAATCACGGGATTGCCTTCCCCCGACGCCTTCGCGTAAAAGATCTGGTCTCGCCGCACCAAGCCCAGTGCGAAAGCATTCACCAGCGGATTGCCCGAATAGCAAGCTTCAAACTTAGTTTCACCGCCGAGGTTGGGCACGCCAAAGCAATTTCCGTACGAAGCAACCCCGCTGACCACGCCTTCGAGCAGCGAATGATTCTTGTGAATCTCGGCTTGCGCGGAATTCGCCTGTGTGGGGCGGACACTCTTGTCCGCCGCTGTTGGCGCAACAATCGGTCCAAAGCGCAGCGAATCCATTACCGCCACCGGGCGCGCGCCCATGGTGAAAATGTCGCGCAAAATTCCGCCCACTCCGGTCGCCGCGCCCTGGAACGGTTCAATGAATGACGGATGGTTGTGCGATTCGATCTTGAAGGCGCACGCCCAGCCATCGCCGATGTCGATGATGCCCGCATTCTCTCCCGGTCCCTGCACCACGCGCCTGCTGCGCGTCGGCAGCCGCTTCAAGTGCACCCGGGAAGATTTGTAGGAGCAGTGCTCGCTCCACATGACACTGAAAATGCCAAGCTCGGTGATGGTCGGCTCGCGTCCGCCGAGAAGTTGTTTGACCTTTTCGTACTCTTCCGGCGTGAGGCCATGTTCGCGGACAATTTCTGGAGTAATGGCAAGAGTGGAGGCTGTAGTCATCGGGAAATACTATTGTCGCATTTTAGGGCAGGGCTGGATAGATAAAGCTTACGCGGCTCACAATCCGTCAATGAGCGCCAAGCATGACCGCATTTGGCAGATAGCCAGCTAGAAGGTAAATGCCACGCCGCCGCTTACCGCTCGTGCTGATTGCACCAGGTAAACGGTATGCCCATCGCTCCCCATGACGGGAACGTATCCCTGCGCCAGAAGGTTGCGCAGATCGACGATGGCCTCGATGTGACCGGGGAAGAACCCGGTTCCGGGAATAGGTTGGCGGAAAAAGAGATTCAGAAATGGATCGGCGCGGCCCGCCGATGCGTTGAACATATCGACCGGAGTGAGAGCTTCTCCACTAACCCAGCGATAGGACGCCATCCAGCGCGTTCTCGACTTCGGAAGCGTGCCGCCAATTTTCCCCGCTGCGCTTTGCCGCTTACGCAACACGCTCGAGTCCGAAACGTTTGCCAGACTCGCGTTCGGTTGGGCTAAATCCAACACCCCACCATAGGCGTAATCAAACGTAGCCGTCACGTTCGGTGTCAACTGGCGCTGCACCATGAACCGCGCGCCTTCGGTGTGAAAATTGCTTCCCTGATAGGTAAATGTTCCGGAGTACACATCGGGCAGAACCGTTCCGTTGTCGGTCGTAAATTCCCCAACCCCGTTCAGCGCGGGATCGGAGAGGCGGTCCGCGTACGCTGCCAGTTGCAGGTTGGTCTTGCCGATGCGGCGGGAAACCGATATCTCGTGGTGATGCGCGTGTTCGACCGTCGGCGAGTACGCCGTCATACTGACGCGCGGCGTCGACTCATCCGGCTCCGAAGGCACTGAGTCGAAACCTTTCTCCAACCGGCTATCCGGCTCCGACGTTGTGTAGGCATATCCCACCACCGTGTTCGGCGAAACGTGGAAATCGGCCGCTCCGAACGGACGGAACGTGGTGACCCGTCCCATGAACTGGATGCTTTGCAGTTCACTGCCAAACCTGAATTCCATCCGATCGCCCAACTTCACGTCGTCCGAACTGCTCAACGCCAGCGCCCCAAAATTGTGCAGGACAAGGTCGGGCGCGGGCGCGTTCCACATGCTCACCGAGAAAGACGGCCCCGAACCGTCGATCATCTTGTGCTGGAAAGACGCGCAGAGAACCGAAGACGGCGTATTGGTTCCGTATCCTACATTGCCGCGAAGGCCAATCGTATCCGAGGCGAAAACAGACTTCTCCATGGAGAAGCCCGTGCTGTTATCGGCTACGCTGCCAAACCCGTCCGACGGGGCTCCGGTGACAAACGACAACGTTCCCTTCAGATCACGATCGCTCTTTCCGGAATCGCCAAGTACAGCCAGTGGTGGATCGTCGGCCGATGGATCGTCGACCAACCGCAGGATCGGGCGGTTCGATACTGAACGCAGCACCCACTTCCAGTCGTCCCGTTCGGCGGGAGTATGCGCAGGCGTGATCTGAACCGCATCGAATAACGTGTTCAAGGTCACGTTCACTACCGTATTACCGCCAGCATGAAGCCCAACGTGTTCGCGGATCGCAGGCAGGAAAGCGGGAGCGGAAATCTTGAGATTATAAATGCCCGGCAACAAGCCAGCAGCGTTGTAGAAGCCGTTCTCGTCGGTGAATACTTTGAGGCCCTGCGCCGCTGCGCCTAGCACTTCCACGGCGGCTCCCATCTGCGGGCTGCCACCGGCGGCTCGGACGTATCCTGAGATCGTGCCTGGCCTGTCCACACTCCACGCCGGAAGCGTCAGAGCAAGCATCAGCACCGAGAACCCAAGCTTGCGGAGCATCAACAACCCGCCACCTCGAGGGAGACCAAGCGGCTAGTTTTACTCGACGGCGAAAGTCGCCGAAGGATCCACTGTCTGCTTGGAGATGTTGTCGTTCACCTTGATTTGAATGCGATAAACACCCGGATCAAGATTGGCGGCCGAAAGAGTTTTCTGCAGGGTCATCTGGTCGCCAATATTGCCCATCGTGTCCGTGGACTCTACGGTATGAACCACGGGCTTGTTCGTCGCCGCATTGATTACATTGTATTCAACCGTCGCGGACGGTCTGTGCGTCTTGTCGTCCACGCCGAGGTTGTAAACCTGCATCCAGAAATTCAGCTTTTGATTGCGCTTGAAGGTCACCGGCTTGCCGTCCGCGGGAGGAACCCGTGGCCGGACTTTCGTCGCGCCAATCACAAACATTCCCGTACCGATGTTCTTTGAAGCTACGGGCTCGACGAGATCAGCCAGAATCAGCGAAGAAGCATCCAGCCGATCATCCGCGAAATCCGGAACTTGAATGCCCTTGCTCCAGGTCCCGACCCGGTCGCCGTTCACATCTTTCACCACGATGTCTGCGCGGTAGCGGCCTGGCCGCAACGGAAATGCCTTCCAATAAACTTGTGAATTTTCCGCTGCTTTGGCCAGCAACTCCGCTGGGATGTCGGCCTGCACTGTATCTTCCCAGGTTTGCGCAATATGTCCGCTGAGCGTCGTAATTCGAATAAAGATATTCGCTACGCCGCGCTGCACTCCGTCTTTGTTCACGAAGGTGATGTCGCGGTTTTTCAATTGCACGGTGAAAGGAACCAGCACCGTATCGCCGGTCACTTTCACAAAGTCCGCGCGCACATCGAAGGGCATCAGGTTGATGCTGATCTTATGGCTGACGACTTCCTCAAGATCCTTGAACTTCACCGGCGGAGGAGCCTGCAACTTCGCGTATCTCTCCAGGCGATCGAACTCTTTGCTTGCCTGCGACGTACTATCCGGCCCCGGCCCTAGAGTCTCAAGTCCGTTGCTGGTAAAGCGGTCTGCTTTACTCGCCATCCCCATTTGTTCGTAAAGTGTTTCTCCGCCATTGGGCGTATGCAGCAGCGCATCTTTTTCGCCGCGGTCGATGGTCATGTGATAATCGCCGCACATGCACGTGTCGACGAACTCGATTTCCACTTCCTGCCCAATGCCTTCAAGGTAACGATAGCGCCAGTCCTCAAACGGGAAAGTCGAAGTCGTGCCGCCGCCTTCTTCGATGGGACGGTCATAAGTACCGCCACTAGGATGAGAATCAATTTCATCCGCCGGCCCATACATGATGTAGATGCGGCCGCGGTCGGTTTTCCAGCCGGGAAGGCCGGCTGCGAAGTGCTCGTTGGCATACTCGATGCGGCGGTAGTGCTCTTCTTTGAATTCGTTTTCTTCAGTGTCCGGGGTGGGATCGCGGCGCTGCCAGAAGCCTTCGATAAACTGATCACGTTCTTCGTCGTTGGAGAGCTGCT
The DNA here is from genome assembly GCA_050012915.1 of Terriglobales bacterium. Taxonomy (GTDB): domain Bacteria; phylum Acidobacteriota; class Terriglobia; order Terriglobales; family Acidobacteriaceae; genus JABDBE01. The sequence goes on from JBEKGG010000117.1 coordinate 12,035, forward strand.
TGAATGCTTTGCGCTCTTCGTCCGAAATAATATAGACGACGTCTTCGTCGAGCCACTTCTTGTAGGTTTTGCTGAGTTCCTGCTTCAGCGCTTTGGCGTTTTCTTTCTTTTGCTTGTCGCTGATGGGACGCTTTAAGGGATCGACAGCCTGACCTGGCTGGCCTGAATTAGTCTGCGCCGGGGCAGTT
>JBEKGG010000118.1:0-12195 GCA_050012915.1 Terriglobales bacterium
TTCGACGCCAAGACGGGGCAGTGGTCGATCTGGTGGATGGACAGCAGGACGCCACTTGGGCCGATGGATCCGCCGGTGAGAGGCAGCTTCCACAATGGCGTAGGAACGTTCTATGCGAACGATGATACCGAAGACGGGAAACCAGTCCGCACACGACTCCTATGGTCCGGGATCACCCACACTTCGGGCCACTGGGAGCAGGCAGAATCAACCGACGGTGGTAAAACCTGGGAAACTGATTGGATAATGGACCTCAAACGAGTGCAATAGTTGGTTGAATGGATATCTGCCTTCGAGACCCGGCGCATCGTTGGCCGCAGAAAAATTGACAATATCGTTGACGACATCGTCAAAATGCTCGAATACGCGACGGGTTTCCGCAAGACACTTGATGTCAGCGGGTCAACTGTTGCTAAATCGCGGTTACACTCAAAATCCCCCATCGAACACCAATCATTGTCCGATACTTAGAAACCGTGCTTCTGGTCAGAATGGCCGTGGCGGAAAAACTCCGATCGACAGCAGCCCCTGACTATTTGGGTCAGAGGCCGGCGATACGGAAGCTTCCTTCAGCGTGCACGTCCCGCCCGTCGATTTTACGTTAACGATTCCAATCGAGGACGATTCCAATGGCGCCGCAAACTCGGCGACGTACACTACTCCACCCGTCCCGGTTGTCTTTTCCAGGCCTAAAGCACCCAGATAAACCCAGTCAGTGGCGAAGTCCTTAAGGCTGCGGGTAGCGCAACCTTTTGTAAGTTTGCCGGTAGTCTTGTTAAAGAAAGCAGCTGTGATAGTTCCGGATTGATTGTTGCTTATATAGAGCAGGGTCTCATCTGGACTTAAAAGAATATTACTGGAGTTGAGCTCGTTTCCGAGGTGGTAGACGACCGTTGGGGTCAACTTGCCCGAGGAAATGTCTGACACTTCGATTATGGTGAACGGGGACGTGTCGCCGAAGATCGCGTAGTGGCCATCCTGGGTGATGTCGATGCCGCTAGGATAAGTATCGCCGTTGTGCGAGCCGGTGGAATTTTGTTCGTCGCCATTCGATACCGGCTTGCCCTCCGAGATTTTAAACGACTCGATGGAACCGTCACCATACGTGACAACCATGATGCTTCCATGGACGACCATTCCGTCGATAGTTCCTTTTTGCAGGCCGACAACCTTAACGTCGCCCACAAATCTGAGTTTGCAGCCCGGCTTCACTTGAAACGTTCCGATAGTGCTGTGGTCGGTGAAACTGGCATAGAGATACTGGCTGGTCATCGCCAAGCCGACGCCATTGGAAGCTCCGGTATCCTTCTTGGAGCCACTCGCATGGCCACTGAGGGTTAGAGTCTTTGCGGAAATTTCCTCGATCTCGCCCGTCGCCGCCTGCGAAGCGTAGACGCATTCTGCATTCCCACCGTCAAGCACATTCACCCGGTTCGCGGCAAAGTAGCCGCCTCCGATGCCACCTACGCCCAATGCCACTTTTGTTTTCATGGTCAGCAGACCATCCGCCGCCACCGAGTAAAAGGTAATGCTGGAAGTAGCGGGCTCCGCCACATCATCATTGGTAATCAAGTAATGGGGTGTGTCCGCACCAACTGCGAACCCACTCGCGACACAAACCCCAAGCATCGCTGCTGTCACCCGCGATAACCAAGGAACAGACATTCTCAATAATTTTTCTTTGAGTTCCCAGAAATAACGCCCGATCAATTCAACCAGGAGGGGATGCTTCAATTTAATAAACACCCCTGCCTTAAGCGAGAGATCAAGCGCACGCCTGGAAAGCTTTACGGAAGAGTGGAAGAATTGCACTGAAGATCCCCTTCATGCGGCGATTCGAATACCAAACGCAATCCGGCGAGCACAAACAAGCGACAACAATATACACCAAAAACTAACTGCTACTCTCCGCTTTGAAAAGTGGTGGTCATGGGCGGGGTTGAACCGCCGCCGCCCGGCCAAAGCCGTTCGGTAGATAACATCAGCTCAGCAGAACTATTCCAGCCCATTGGGGTTCGACTCTGTAATGCAAGCTAGGCCATGGCTTTCATGACGCTCAAAATCCATTTCCGCTGCTGCCAGAGGGTAGGTTTGCTTCTCGTGCTTTGCGCAGTGGGTTCGCGTGCCTTGGCAGATCAGCCGAACACTGAAAGTCCAAAAGCGGATCGCGGAACGATTCGCGGATCTTCCGAGGCCGTTGCACCTTGGCTGGTGAGTTCAGACCAGGGGCTCGCGATCATTGGAGCGGCGCTTGAATCCCGCAAGCCCACCGATTCCAATGCCGACTGCTCCAACCTGGTACACGCAATATATGAACGGGCCGGCTTTACGTACTCCTACTCGAACTCCTCCGAGCTCTACCGGGGTATCAAGGAGTTTCGGCGGGTCATCCATCCGCAACCGGGTGATTTGGTGGTATGGCGCGGCCATGTCGGAATCGTGATTAGTCCGGTGCAGCACTCGTTCTTCAGTGCGATGCGTTCGGGGCGGGGCGTCGAATTCTATGATTCGCCTTATTGGCAGGCGCGTGGACAGCCGCGCTTCTTTCGTTACCTGAAAGTTGCTTCGCGAACTCAACTCTCGGCTTCAACCCGGAACACGAACTTGAAGCCCAAAGGTTCGACGAATGCTGAATTACATGATCCGGATCCCGCAGACGCAGACTTCGCACCACGTTCTGGGATTTCCGGCACTGGACCGGCCGTCGGCTTGAGCGTGCCTGGGAGCAACGGGAATGCGCCCGCTGTCAGCCGAGTGGATCCGACGGCAGCATTGCCCAAGACTGAGGACGTGCAATCACCATCGCTTCATAAGTCAGAAAGCCAGACGGCAGGCGATGCGCAGAGCGCAATAGATCGGAAAAAGCAGACGCCAGCGAGGCACAAGATACAAGGTCCGGGGGATGGTGTTTGGGAAAAGACGGCGACTAAACCTTCTCCGGAAATACCTTTCGACTCCGTGGTTACGCCCACGCCGGCCTACGAGCCTCGATCGCCGCAGGGCTTCAGGACGTCGAACATCACCCCAAAGGCCGCTCACGCTGGCGGAAGGCTTCCTTCCGGAAGCGGCCCCCCTGCGAATGAGTCGAAGACTGAACCGGTTCAATGGGAGATCAGCCGTTACGTGCCGCGTCCGCCGTGGAGTTCAAGCGGCGGAAGGACTTCAGATCCTTCCGTTCCTCGCTCTCCAACAGGACGGGTTCCGCATACTTCCCAGGGTCCGGCGTACTCGAGATAGCAGGTTCGATTATCTAGAACCGAGTGAGCCCATCGCTAGAAATCGGATTTAGACTGCTGAGGTCTCGAAGTGTCCAATGCAAGAGATATCCATGTTCGGTCTATTGCGGAAAGATAAGCACTTCGGCTCGCTCTTCAGCACTGCACATGGTTTTGTCGAAGCAGCAAGATCGGCCTTCGCGACGTATGCAAATAGTTCGAAGTTTTCCGGGTGAACCGGCAGTAGCCCGTCGTGAACAGGGGACGAAGACTGACCGCCTGAGAATTTGCTGATCAACCGTATGTTTGCCGGGAGGCGACCTGCTGCCTGGCACTCGGCTTCAAACCGGCGCGGCGCTTTACAGACACATTTCTCGGACATATCATCGAATACGGATCGAAGTGCACTTCTACGCGATGTCTGACGCTGCTGTATCCGGGCCCACAAACGACCAGCTTGTCGGTGCGTGGAAATTGGTGTCCGCCTCGAGCACAACAAAAGCGGGTGAGCGAAGCGACGCTCCCTATGGTCTCAACCCTGCGGGTTTTCTTACCTATACTGCGGACGGCAGAGTCACCGCCCTCATCAGCTACGGCGGACGAAAGCCGCTCTCGGTCGGCGCGCAACCAGAAGAACAGGCTGAGGCGTTTAAAACATTTCTCGCTTATGCGGGACGGTACGCGCTCAGCGGCGACAAAGTAACCCATTACATCGAGATCTCGTCGATTCAGAACTATGTGAATAAGGAACTGGTCCGCAGGGTCAAATTCCAGGGCGATCAAATTATATTGATCACACCACCAACGCCGGTGAACGGGAAAGTACAAACCGTCGAATTGGTTTGGCAGCGTCTATCGGTTGGATAACTTCCCGCTCCCCGGCTGGTTTCTGCGCGATTGAAATTCAGATATTGCGAGGAGGAAGGTTGTCCAAGGTCACCGCTCGGGACAAGAAAGTTGTTTTCAACAACGAAATTCTGCAGGACCCGTATCCCACATACGCCCGCTTGCATGAAGAAGGCCCGTTGCATCACTTGGAAGTCGGCGGCAAATGGTCGGTCTGGTCGATTTTCAGCCATGCCGAGTGCTCCTCGATTGCTAAAGACCCGAGGCTTTCCGCCAAGCGTGCGAAGCAAATGTTATTATCCCTGCCGCTCAGCCGCCAGGCCGAGTTCAGCGAACTCGCGCGCATGTTTGGCCTGTGGTTGATTTTCATGGACCCGCCGGAGCATACGCGGCTACGCAAACTTCTTAATAAAGGATTCTCTCCCGCTGTAGTTGAAGGCTTGCGTGCGCAAGTCGAGGCCACGGTCGCTGAAATGCTAAAGCCACTGCAGCGCGGCTCCGAGGTCGAACTGCTGGGCGAATTTGCAAATCCACTGCCGGTGCGCATCATTTTAGAAATGCTCGGAATCCCGCAGGAGCTGCGTGACACATTCGTCACTTGGTCGCGGGCCATCGCAGCCTTTCGGGGCAATCCAAATCCTTCGGTGGAACAGGCGCGCGGGGCGCAAGATGCTTTGATTGCGTTGACGGAATTTTTTCGAAAGACCGTGGCGAAGCGACGACGCAACAAGGGGGCCGACCTGATCAGTCTTTTAATCGACATTGAGGAAGACGGGGAAGTGCTGACTGAAGAAGAGCTATACGCGCAGTGCATCGCGCTGCTTTTTGCCGGGCACGAGACGACTCGAAATCTGATTGGCAACGGAATCTACACGCTCCTGCAGCACCCCGACGAGGCAGCGGAATTACGAGAAAAACCCGACATGATCCGCTCGGCAGTGGAGGAGCTTTTGCGTTACGAGAGCCCAGTACAATTCACTGCTCGCGTGCTTAAAGAAGATATCGAGGTGTGCGGCCACCCCATACGAAAGGGATGGACGGTTCTGTGCATGCTCGGGGCGGCGAACCGTGATCCTAAACAATTCAAGGAGCCGAATCAGTTAAATCTGAAGAGACTGAACAACCAACATCTGGCGTTCAGCGCAGGTTTTCATTTTTGCATTGGAGCCCAACTCGCGCGGTTAGAAGGGCAGATTGCGATTCTGAAACTGGTGCAGCGTTTTCCGGAGATGAAGCTCGCTGGCCCGCGGCCGGAGTGGGTGTCGACATTTGGATTCCGAGGTCTGAAAAGTCTTCCGGTAACCTTGTGAAAGACTTCGTTTGAGCTGCTGAGCCACGGCCAATCTCCGAACCGAACTGACTCTGGTGTTATTGCCGGTTACGCGCTGGGTGTTACAACGAGCGCAGGAAGTTCAACAGATCCTGCTTATCCTGCTCGGAAAGTTTCCTGAAGTTGTCGATCACGGCGTTAGCTTCCGAGCCGGAGTAGCGATGATCTGCAGCGCTGTAATGATTTTCAATGGCCTGGACCAGATCTGAGGTTCGTCCATCGTGAAGAAAGAATATCCGCTGGCCCAGACCCCAGAGCGGGGCAGTTCGAAACTCGTCTCCCAGGGCGCTTCCTTGAGTTACGTTGTCGGCAAGCCGCGGCCCCATATGGTGAAGCAGAAGGTCAGAGAACAAGTTCGCCTGAACATTGCTGAGCGCCGTCACAGCCGACTGACCGGTGGTGAATGAAGGCGTGTGGCACAGCGCACATCCGATCTGCGTTAAGACTTCTCCGCCGTGGACAGTTGAGGGCGTGGAGGGCGCGGGTCGTGGCTGATCAAGGAACCTCATGAAGCTGGCGAAGCGAACGATATTGCTGGGAAGCGCGGTTCCATCCTGACTGAGGTTGGTGCCGTCTTCGGGAGTGCTGTTAAATTGGCAACCCGCAGTTCCGTTGAGTTCGTTAGGAAAGAGTTCGTTGGTAACCCCGATTTCCAGGTTGTCGGCTTCGCCGGCAAATATTTCGAGCGACTTGTTTTGCGCCTTCCATCCAAATCGGGTGATGGTCGTGTCGTTGGGGCTGATGTTGGGACGGCCTGCAATTCCGAGGCTGCGCTTGGCGGCGACGTTTGAATTCATGTTGGCAAGGAGCGCCGAGTCTGGAATCGATTCGATCAAACCGCCGCCGAATACCGGAGTGGGTATGCGGAAGATGAGATTTCCGCGCTCCGCCGCCTGTTGGAAGTTTGGCTGTTCCACCTTGCAGCCTGGAGCGTCAGCGCGACCAGTGATAGTGAACAGACTGTGAACGCTGCCGTCAGGCTGAAGCAGGTCGGCAGTATAAGGAAAGCGGGCGACACGCACTGGGCCACGGGCGGAGATGAAAGAAGGGATCCGGTTAATTGCGCCCTGGGCAATGGCTGCCCCAATTTGAGGATTGACGAGAGGACTGCTTCCGCCGATCGCAGGCTCTGCGTGGCACTGGGCGCAAGACTGAGCGTTGAAAGTAGGCCCAAGGCCCTTCCTGGTATTGGGCACGGAGCCTGTCACCGAGGCAAGCTGCCCGAAAGTGATCAGACCGGCAGAAAAAAAAGATTGTTGCGCTGCGGTGAGCCCCTCGATCGCTTTTCCTGCTCCTGGCCGCTCGTCGCGCACTCCCGGGTCGCTGGCGATTTTTTGCGACGCGACTTGGCTTATAGAAGGCGGGACCAGCGCGAGGAGCGCCATGAGGAACCATGTGGCCTTTCTAATCATGAGGGCGGTTGTGCGAACTTTGTCACTGCCAGGCTCATAGCGGCACCTCAATCAGTGTCGGGCCTTCATGTTCAAATCCCTCCCGCAGCGCCTTAGAAAAACCCTCTAACGAAGTCACGCGCGATCCCGGCACTCCCATGCTTTTTCCCAACTGCACCCAGTCGAGATCGGGACGTCCGATGTCAAACATGGCGGCTGCACGAGGTCCTGGGCTCCCCACTCCAAGATAGGAAAATTCACGTCTCAAAACGGCGTAGTCGCGGTTCGCGAAAACTACAGTCGTGATGTTCAGACTTTCCCGAGCCATGGTCCACAGCGCCTGCAGTGTGTACATGCCACTGCCGTCGGCAGTCAGGCACAATACACGACGATCGGGGCTGGCCACCGCAGCACCTACCGCCAGTGGCAACGCTATACCGATCGAACCACCCGTGTTTCCTAGCCAGTCATGAGGCGGAGCTCCCTTGGTCGCGGCCATGAGCCCGCGTCCTGAGGTCATGGACTCGTCGACGACGATGGTGTTTTCTGGCAACAGGGCGCCGACCACCGCAGCCAGACCTGGCAAAGTAATTTCTCCGCTTGGCACGGGCGGCCGCTCCGCTTTTTCTACCTGCATTTCGGTGGCACGCACTGGCAACGCTTGCTCGAGCGCTTCGAGCGCGCCAACGTAGTCTTCGCCGGGTTTCGCCAGTGTATGGATCTCACATTCTGGCGAGGTGAACACACTATTTTTCCGTGGATAGGCGAAATATGCGACCGGAGCTTGCGTGCCCACCAAAATCAGTTTACGAAATTCCTTGAACTGCTCGATCCCTTGTTCAAGCACGTATTGAACGCGGTCCACTCTCGGTATTCCAGCCCCGCGTTGCAGGCGAGTAAGGGGATAGGGAGCGAAAAGTTTGGCTCCTGTGGCTGCTGCGATGTTCCCAGCGGTGAACAGCCCTTTGCCGTACAGCGCATTTCCGGCAAGCAGAATCGCGGTTGGGACGCCCGAACAGAGTATGGCGGCAGCGCGTTCGACGATCCGGGCATCCGGCATAGAAGGGGTAGGCAACGCCGGGATGGCCGCGATCGTACCGCCTTCGCTCCAAGAAACATCAGCGGGAACGATCAGGGTCGCAATCTGACCGGGCGCAGTGCGCGCAGCAACCACAGCATCGGCTGCGTCAGAGCCTATCTCGGACGAAGCACGAGAAGTTCGCAGCCACTTGGAGTACGGCCGCGCAATCCCTTCGATGTCTGAGGCGAGGGGCGTGTCGTATTGCACATGATGGGTGGCGTGTTCGCCGACAATATTGATGATCGGTACGCGCGCGCGACTCGCGTTGTGCAGATTTGCGAGGCCGTTGGCGAGTCCTGGACCGAGGTGGAGCAACGAACACGCTGGTTTCTCCGCCATGCGAGCGTATCCATCCGCAGCGCCGGTGACAACACCCTCGAACAGCCCCAGCACGCACCGCATTTCCGGGATCCGATCGAGCGCAGCAACGATGTGGATTTCTGATGTACCCGGATTTGTAAAACACACCTCGACTCCGCCAGCGATCAGCGTGCGAATTAGACTTTCCGCTCCGTTCATCTTGTTATCGTTAGATTATCTTTAACAAAGCTTAAACAGGTTGGCAAAAATGGTCCGAGTGGCGAGGCTAGCCAAGTGCTTCCTCAACGTAGCGAGAGAGCGCGGATGCCAGCGTCTGGTAATGCGTAGACATGATTCCCAGATGATCGCCCGGTACTGTTTCAACCTCGAATTTATCGGCCATATGAGCCCAAACCGCGGTTGGATCGGCAGGGAAGTCAGTTGGGATTTCAGCCCTGACAAACTTGATTTTGCCGGGATAAAACCGGGGTTTGTAGCGAGTCAGCGCCAGATAGGCGCATTCGCGAGCTCGTTGCATAGCCGGCGAGAGGGAAATGTTTTCCGGCGGTTGATAGGAAACCTTTGGCGCGAGCGAGCGCCGCCGCGAGGGACGGAACATAAGAGCAAGAGCTTCGGCCGGCGGCAATTTCATGCTGGTTGCGGCGCGCCGCGTTGCTAAACTCATCAGTAAACGAGCCCGCTGCGCGATCGACAGGTACCGAATGTCTGGGTAGGAGTCCAGCATGGCCAGCAACGCGACTTTCTCACCAACCGCAGTTAATTGCTGCGCCATTTCAAGCGTCACCAATCCACCGAGCGAGTAACCTGCCAATAGATAAGGACCGCGGGGTTGCACTTTCTTGATCGCTTTTAAATAAAACTGGGCCATTTCTTCGATGCGATCGAAGGGCTCTTCCGTCCCATCCACGCCTTTCGCTTGCATTCCCTGGATCGCATGCGGCGTGCGCATGTGCTTCACCACCTGAAAAAAGTCGATGACGCTTCCGCCCAAGCCGTGTGTGATAAAGAGTGGAGGTTCCGCGGCTCCATCCTTTAGCAAGACGAGAGCAGGAAATCGGAGATCAGCAGGTTGTTCCAAAACCGCGGCCAGGGCCGCGATGGTGGGCGCGCAGTAAATGGTCACCGGCGGAAGTTCCCGGTTGCAGGTTCGCGCAATTTCGTTGAATAGTTGGAGAGCTAACGAGGAGTCTCCCCCAAGATCAAAAAAATTATCTTCGACATCGATCGATGCGCGTTGCAACACCCGTTCCCAGATTGGGGTGAGCATTTCGACCATCGCCGAAGTCCGGGTCGGGTTCACATCGCACCTCGACGCCCGGAATCGTGCTTAGATTGCAAGGCTTCTTGCCGGCTGTGGGTTTCGCCAATCATGAATGTGCAAACTTCCAATAGAGTTCTCGAGCTTTCGTGTACAGAGGTCCGAAGGGAAGGGAACGATCGCCGATCCGAGTTACCGGAACGACTTTCGAATAGTTTCCGGTAGCGAAGATTTCGTCCGCCTTCTCGAACTCCTGGTATGTCATAGTCTTCTCGACCACGGTCGCACCGCTGTCGCGCAAAAGTCCGATGACCCTTTGGCGAGTGATGCCCGCCAGGAACGTCCCATTTGGAATCGGAGTAAACACGACTCCATCTTTCGCCATAAAAACGTTTGAAGTCGCGAGTTCTGCAACATTGCCCAGCATGTCGCAGACGACGGCGTTGTCGAAGCCGCGGGATTGGGCTTCGAAAAGCGACCGCGAGTTGTTGGGATAAAGGCAGCCCGCCTTGGCATCGACCGGCATGGTGTCAAGCGTTGGCCGACGATAGGGAGACAACGTGATTGAAAAACCCTTGGGCGTACGCATCGGCGCCTCGTAGATCGAGAGACACCACCGGGTAGACTCGGGGTCGTGTGCCTGCACCCAAGGACCTTCCTTTTCCGCCCAGTACATGGGCCGGATATAGAGAGCGGCGTCCTGGTCGAAGCGCTTTATGCCTTCGCGCGCGAGCTTGACCCAGGTCTCAGCCGAGACTGTCGGCTTAAGAAACAGTTTCTTCGCAGAGTCGTTGACCCGGGCGCAGTGGAGTTCAATATCCGGAGTGACGCCTTCAAACGCTCTGGCACCGTCAAACACCACCGAGCAAAGCCAGGCGGCGTGCGTGCGCGGGCCCATAATCCCGATGTTACCTTCGTACCAGTCGTCTTTGAAGTAGGTCCAGGTTTTGGTCCAGCCGTCTCCAATAGTCAATCAATTCCTCCACGCTGAAGCGCTGCGCCAAACCTGTGGGCGACAGAGCGCAAATACAAAATAACAGGGGGAGAATTACCTATTAAGACCGATCCCAGGGAGGTAGATCGTTACGATTCCAGTGTGTTTAGGGTACGCCACGCCGACTTGGAGAGTCAACGGCAATCACTTCATCCGGAGTTGTTCCACCCTGTCTATAGTAATGTCCATTAGCTTGGACTCGAACTCACTTGTGGGCTTGCGCGGGCTGAAATTCTGGATTTCCCAGTTGCCAGAACAAGAATGCTACTTCGTCGGCCAGTTCGTCGTCGCGTTGTGTTTTGGTCGAGCCCATTCCGTGTCCTGCGTCGTAATCGACACGTAGCAATACCGGCTTGCCGCTAGTAGTGGATGCCTGCAAACGGGCAGCCATCTTGGCTGCCTGCCAGGACGCCACGCGAGGATCGTTGACGCCCGTGGTTAGCAGTACTGCGGGATACGCCGTGTTCGGTTTTACGTGTTGATAAGCATCCATCGCATAAAGCGCCTTGAAACCGTCGGGCTGCTTGACCGTGCCAAACTCAGGGATATTGGCGGGCCCGCTGGCCATGAGTTCAGAACGCAGCGAGTCAGAATCGCCCACTCGAATCAAGGCCGCACCAAACAGATCAGGACGCTGGGTGATGGCGCCGCCGATCGTGATGCCGCCTGCACTGGTGCCCTCGCCTGCAAGGTGAGCGGCAGAAGTGTATTTGTGCTCGATCAAATACTCGGCCCCGGCCAGCATGTCATCAATCGTGTGTTGCTTGGTCAGTTTCTGGCCGGCGAGATGCCAATCCTCTCCGTATTCCCCGCCGCCGCGGACATGAGCCACGGCGAATACTCCGCCGCGTTCAAAGAATGCCAGCAAGGTAGGACGAAATTCCGGATCGAGAGTGATCCCATATGCTCCGTAGCCTTCTAACCATGTGGGATGAGACCCATCCAGCGCCATCCCTCGTTTGTAAACGATCGAGAGCGGTACCATGGTGCCGTCCGCGCTCTTTGCCTTCACTTCTTGCGATTCGACTTGCGAATAATCCACCGGAGACGGTGGCACCAGATGCGTGTCGGTCAGATTGCTCGTATTCGCATCAAGCGCATACCACAACGGCGATTTTGTCCACGATGTGAGCTCAAGCCAAGCCCCAGATTCGGTCGGATTGGTAACCAGGGACTCAATCGCTCCATCAAACGGAAGCTTCACCGGCTGAATGACTGCGCCATCATAGGGCAACCGTCGTAACCGTCCGACGCCGCCATCTAAATCTTGCACGTAGAGCGCATCGCCAGCGGCGGAGATATTAACGACCACCACGTCGCTGGCCGGAACGACCGCCTTCGCATGGGCCAAATCAGGATTCGCCAGACTAGTGAGCACGACCTTGAAGCGGGAAGCGTCTTTGTGGGAAAGCAGGAAAAGACTATCTTCATGCACATCGAATCCCGTAACCGCGTCAGCTTCATCGGCAACTTTCTTCCACACCGTCTTCGCGCTAACATCGTCCTGAATCGCAGACGCGTACAGATCAGTCTCGCGTTTGACTCCGTGAAGCACCAACCCGACCAGATACTTGGGAGCACCAGGCGAGAACGCGAGCACAGGAAAATCATCTTCCATCACTTTCACATTTGGAGACGCCTGATATCCAAAAACAGCCGATTCTTTCTCAGGATCAGCGCCCAACACATGGTGATAGCACCGTAATTTTTGATACTTCGCTGTGGGCGGCGCATCGGGCGGCAGCTTCTGCGTGCGGGT
>JBEKGG010000119.1:0-17041 GCA_050012915.1 Terriglobales bacterium
AATCGGCAGGCCAGCAATTTCGGCTTGGTTTCCTCCACGAATTTCTCCGTTGACCAGCGCCACATCGGTCGAAGTGCCGCCCATGTCGAACGAAATAATTCGTGTAGATCCGCCGCGCCGCGCCATCGCCAGGGCTCCGACGACTCCTCCCGCAGGCCCAGAAAGTACGGTGCGCACAGGTTCGCGCGTGGCGGAACGCAGGGCAGTGATTCCTCCGCTGGATTGCATGACAAAAATATCTGCGCCCTGACTTTTTCCGCTCCACGCTTGGGCGCGAGCCTCAAGCCTGTCCAAGTACTGCTTCATCACCGGTTGCAGATACGCATTCACTACGACCGTACTGGTGCGCTCATATTCGCGAAACTCAGGCAGAATCTCATGGGAAACAGAAAGTGGTACGCCCAGATCCTGCAGCGCAGCCACGACCAAAGCTTCATTCTTGGAATTGGCAAACGAAAACAGCAGCGAGATCGCAATCGCCTCCGGCCCTAGCGCAAGCACTTTATTTTTCAAATCGCGCAAATGCGCCGACGAAGGCTCCCGCAAGACTTCACCCTCGCTGCTCACTCGCTCATCCACGCCAAAGCGCAAATCGGCAGTCACCAGAGGTTCAATGCGGTCAAAGAAAAAATCGTAAAGTTTGGGACGCGCCTGCCGCCCGATCTCGATTACGTCCTCGAAACCAGCCGTCGTCACGAGCGCCACGCGCGCTCCCTTGCGCTGTAATAAGGTGTTGGTACCGACGGTCGTTCCGTGAAGGAGGATCAGCGGGTCACGAGCCCCGATCTTTTCCAGTGCTCCCCCGATGGCTTGCGACGGGTCCTCGGGCGTAGAAAAAACTTTGAGCATGCGGATGCGTCCGCGGTCCACCCATACACAGTCGGTAAACGTACCACCCGTGTCGATGGCGATTCGAAGCGGTTGAGTTCGAAGGCGGTGTGCCATACGATTCGCGAAACTGGGACGCTAGGTTACCATTTTTCAGATGGTCTTACGCTTGTTAACCATACAGAACCACGAGGAGCTTGCCATGAGATACGATTTTCTGGTCGAGACCTACGCCACCGAACGAATCAAAGTCATCAGCGTGTGGAGCGAGTTCCGCGACAACGATCTTGCAGTGCGTCCCCGCCACGACGATCCGCGCGGACGCAGCGTTCATGAGCAGATGGTGCATCAGTGTGTAAGCGAAGATTTGTGGTTCCGCACCATGCTCGGCATCGACGTCGAGGCGCCACCCTTGCCGAAGGAAGAAACGCGATTACAGTTCATAAAGCAGTACGCGCAGGACAGCGGAAAACGACTGGCGAAACTGGAAGAGAAGGAAGAGGGGTGGTGGGAAGAACCTACCAAGTTTTTCTCAGTGCCGCGTTCTCGTGCGTGGGTCATGACTCGCCGCATCGCGCACACTTCACACCATCGCGGGCAGCTGATGGCCATGCTTCGCATGCTGGGGCGCGATTTGCACAGTAACTACGGCCCTACGGCGGATACCGGCGGGCTGATGCAAAATCATGCGCCAACAATTTATGCCTATGCCAATTTGGAAGCTCTGCTCGAAGGCGAGTCTGCCGGAGGCTCGAAAGCTCCGTTGCCAGGGTCGGCGGGCAAAGCTGTGACCGAACGGCCTGATCACTGATGCTCCTAGTTTAGATCTTCTCGATTTACTTCCCGCTCGGCGGCTTCTCTCAGCATTCTCCGGTCGCGCGAGCTCGCAATTCTTTTGGCTCGGATGAGCCTTCGCAAGCCAAACCAGTAGAAGAACCAGGCTAGTGTTCCAATCACCACCAGGAATAGAAGCAGATTCCAAATCGCGGCGGCGTTAGATAACAGCGTTTTCATAAACAGCCACAATGCCGAGCATCGCTCAGAAGACGGGCGAGTCGCCCGTCACCACACAATCAAACTCCCAGCGCGTTCTTAATCGCGCCGGCAATATTTCCCGCGAGCGCTTGCATCATTTCATCCGACTCCGCTTCCACCATCACTCGCGCCAGCGCTTCCGTGCCCGAGTAGCGAACAACCACGCGCCCGTTGCCATTGAGATCGCGTTCCGCAGCTTCAATCGCACGCTGGATTTCGGGCACTTCAACAAACGGAATCTTTTCGCGAACCCGAACATTCTGAATGATCTGCGGAAAGACCTTAAGATCGCCGATCAAATCCGCGAGCGGCTTGCCGCAGCGCGCTATGATTTCCATCACTCGCAAGGCGGTGAGCAGGCCATCGCCGGTGGTGGCCTCGCCGTCACGGAAAATGATATGTCCCGATTGCTCGCCACCCAGAATCGCGCCGGTCTTCAACATTTCCTCCAGCACGTACTTGTCGCCAACGTTGGCGCGAAACATGCGAATGCCCGCTTTGCGCAAGGCGATTTCCAGCCCCATGTTCGACATCGTGGTGGCGACGATTGTCGAAGCTGTGAGCGCGCCGCGAGCTTGCATATCGCGCGCAACCAGTAAAAGGACAGCGTCGCCATTGACCACGCGGCCGCTCGCGTCGCAGAACAGCGCGCGATCCGCGTCTCCATCGAAAGTTACGCCTAAATCAAACTCGCCCCTCTTCTCATTGATGGCGCGGCCCAGCGCTTCAGGGTGCAGCGCGCCGCAATTATCGTTAATGTTTTTTCCGTCAGGGGACGCACACAAATAGCTTGCCCGAAGCCCGCAGGTGCGAAACAGTTCAGGCGCCTCAGCCGTGGCCGCGCCATTCGCGCAATCCACCAGAACTTTCAACCGGCTGAGATCCGCCTTCACCCCTTGCGCCAGCCATTCTACGTAGGCATGTCGAAGGCTCGCCTCACCGGGCAAACTGGGAGCGGTGTTCACCGACCCAGGTGGGTGGCCCTCAGGATTCTGCAGCAGAGAAAAAATCTCCTGCTCAATAGCGAGCTCGCGCGCGTCGGGTAGCTTGTATCCATCGCCTGAGAAAACTTTGATGCCATTGTCGGTCCACGGATTATGCGAGGCCGAGATCACGACGCCGGCGGCATGTTTGCGAGATCGCGCCAGATACGCCACCCCCGGAGTTGTAATCACACCAGCGCTGTGAACCACACAGCCTGCGGAAACCAATCCGAGCGTCACGCGGTCTGCGATCCAGCAACTCGACTCTCGTGTATCCTGCCCGATCACAACACTGGCCTGCGGCGAGCTACGACGCAGGTCATGACCGAGCGCCCGGCCGATGAGGTAAGTGCTTTCCACGGTCAACGGGAATTCGCCGGCTACGCCGCGAATGCCGTCGGTTCCGAAGAGCTGTCGAGTCTGGGATGTCATTCTGGCTTCGTGGGCTGAACGCTGTCGTGCATGTCAGAAAGTTTCTGCATGATTACCGTGACGTGCACAGGATCGGAACTCGCAACTTGGATCAGCGGATCGGAAACATACGGGTGCCTTGAGAACGTCACGCGACTGATCGCCCCGCTCACGTCCATCGGATCCGTAATCGCCGACTCCACTGCCTCTACATGTTTCTTCGGCCCGCTGATCGTGATGGTCGCCGGTTCGACCACGACTCGCTCAATGCCATAACCGGAAGCAAACGTGCCCACCACGCGCGGCTGCACCGGTATCTGCCGGGTGAGTCGCGTGTCGAACATAAGATGGAGCTGGCTCGGAACTACCTGCACAACCTCGAGGTCCGACGGCTCATGAATCTGCTGGGTGGTCAAATCAAAGGTGCGCTCGCCAGGTTTCAGCCCGCTGACCTCGATTTCGGCATAAACGTCAGAAGGCTGAAGACGCCGAATCACCCGCTCCGGGCCGCGCAGCCGGATTTGTGCTCGGGGAATATTTTCCGAGCTGATCTCTAGGTTCGGCGGGATGTTGTGAAACTCAATGGCCACCTCGACTGCAACCTCTGCCACGGGATCGCGCGCGACCGCAAGCCACAAGCCCACGGCCAGACCAAGCGAAATCAGCTTCAGGCCCAAATTATGAAATACGTAGCGGCGCAGGAAGTCTCGCATGCTAACGATCCGCTCCCTGGTTCAGGCGGGAGTCGCTCAAACGCGTATCACCTGCTCGCGACTCGGAACGGGATTCTCCGGGCCGTGGCTGAGAGGATCCTCGCGAACTTTCCAGTTCCGGGCTCTCGAACATCTCGCTGCCATTTGAAATTGGCGTCGGCAGCGTCGACGGCGGCACATAAAGGCGAAGCAATTCGCCCAGGCGACCACGCAATTGGTCGACGCTGAGGTCGCGCTCGATCTTGCCGGAAACCGCCAGGCTGATGCTGCCCGTCTCCTCGGAAACGATCACGGCGATGGCGTCAGTTTCCTCGGTTACGCCAATACCCGCGCGATGCCGCGTGCCTAACTGAGTAGAGAGCACCGGGTTCATGGACAGCGGAAGAAAGCAGGCAGCCGCCGCGATGCGGTCGTTTTGCACGATTACGGCACCATCATGCAGCGGAGCGCTCGGGCGAAAAATCGTCGCCAGCAGATCGTAAGATAGGCGCGCGTCCAGCGGAACGCCGCTTTCGATATATGTCCGCAACCCAATCTCGCGCTCGATGACGATCAGAGCGCCCGTCTGGTTCTGGCAAAACAAATTTGCGGCTAGCACAATGTCGTCGTATGCGTCCGCCTCCGAACCCGCGCTGCGACTCAGCGTAAGTCCACGTCCAAGCCGCGCCAGCGCCTTCCGAATCTCAGCGGAAAAAACCACGATCAAGGCAAACACGGTATACGGAAGTAACGTGCTGATAAGCCAATTGAGCGCCGCCAGGTTGCCCAGCCTGGATAGATAGAAAGCCAGTGCCAGAGCGGCTACGCCCACCACCATCAAAGACGCACGCGTGCCTTTGATCAGCGCCAGAAATTCGTAAATGATAAATGCGACCAGCAGAATATCGATGACCGAGATCACCGACAGATGTGGCCACGGTGTTAGGAACTGCGTCACTCACGGCCCCTTTCAAAGTAATATCCGCTTGGCCCCGAAAACGCTCGAAATGACAATGGTTGGAGACGCCATTTCTCCGTAAATTCATTGTAATCCAGGATTCAGCGATAGAAGATTACAAGCGTAAGCAGGAGACTGAAAGAGCTACGGCTTGCCCAATACTTCAATCTGCATGCCCTCAGCCGCTGCCCGCAGCCGCGGATAGTAATCGCGCGCTTCCTTCACCACTTTGTCGATGCACGCGTCGTTATGATCGGGATCGTGATGGAACAGTACCAACTCCTTCGCACCGCTCTCCATCACTACATTCACGGCCTCGCGCCAGTGGCTGTGTCCCCAGCCGTGTTTGCGTTCGTACTCTTCGGGAAGATACTGCGCATCGTAAATCAGCACGTCCGCGCCGGCCGCAAGTTTCCTGACGTTCTTATCGAATAGTGCATCCCCAGGCTCGTTATCGGTGGCGTAGACCACGACTCCTTCTTTGGTTTCCACGCGAAAGCCCATGCAGCCCTGAGGGTGATTCAACCAGAGCGTCTGCAAACTCACATCCCCCAGCTGGATGCGGCCTTCGTCCAGATCATAGAAATTCTGGTGAGCCCGCATTTCGGTAAGGCCTACAGGAAAGTACGGTGCGGCCATCTGCTCTTCAAGCACCCGCTTCAGGCTGCGCGTCCGGCTCGAGCAATGAAATTGGAAACGGTTCTCGCGGTTATCGTATAGCGGACCAAAAAACGGAAGCCCCTGAATGTGGTCCCAATGGAAATGCGAAACAAAAACGTGAGCGGAAACCGGACTTCCGTTGAACTCATGACGCAGCGCTTGTCCCAGCACGCGGAAGCCGGTGCCGCAATCGAAAATAAATACGCTGTCTCCGACGCGCACTTCGACGCAGGAGGTGTTCCCTCCATAGCGCATGTTTTCCGGCTGGGGAGCGGGCGTCGATCCGCGAACTCCCCAGAACTTGATACGCATAAGTCCTCTTACGGATGCTGGCTAAACTGCCATCTTCCGCTGCGCCGTCGAATCCGTCAATTCATTCGCTGGTTACAGAGGTAACTCGCGGTTGTGCCCTTATAATGGCAGACGCGAATCCATCTGAAAGGGTCTAACCGGCAAAGTCTTGCTACGCCCCGATTACAAGGAATTTTCGCGCCTCGCCCGCGACTTCACGCTGGTGCCCGTAGTCAAGTCGGTCGCCGCCGATTTGTTGACTCCGGTGTCTGCCTTTCTCGCGATTGCTGCCCTGGAGCCTGATGCTTTCTTGCTTGAATCCGTCGAGCGCGGCGAGCAGATCGGGCGCTACACCTTCCTCGGCGCGCGTCCTTATTTGCAAGTGCGAGCCCGGGGCGAAGATGTTGTGCTGCAGCGTGGAAGGGTGCGCGAACAACGGAAGGACAACGCGCTGTCTGTGGTGAAAGAGTTGCTACGGCAGCATCGCCCGGCGACCATCCCCGGGTTGCCGCCATTCACCGCCGGGGCCGTTGGATATTTCGCCTATGATGCGGTTCGACAACTGGAACGAATCGGCGACCACGCCAAGGACGATCTTTCTCTGCCCGATTGCGTGCTGATGTTCTTCGATCGCCTTTTGGCCTTTGATCACCTGCGCCACCAGATTCACATCATCGCCAGCGCCGATGTTTCGCGTGAGAGCCCGCGGCGCGCCTACGACCGCGCAATCGCCGACATCGCCGTCCTCGAAAAGAAGTTGGCCGCCGGATTGCGTCCGGCTCATTGGCATAACTTGCCTCGACCGAGCAAAGCTAAGCTGAAGGTTCACGCCGGAACCAGCCGCAGCCGCTTCATGAAGTCGGTAGAGCGCGCCAAAGAGTACATCGCCGCCGGAGATATTTTTCAGGTCGTGCTCTCCCAGCGTCTCGACTTTTCTCCGGAGGTCGAGCCGTTCGATATTTACCGCGCCCTTCGGACCGTGAATCCTTCGCCCTACCTGTACTTTCTGCGCATGGGCGACATTCATGTTCTGGGATCGTCCCCGGAAATGCTGGTGCGCGTGACTGGCAGCAAACTGGAATACCGTCCGATTGCCGGAACCCACCCGCGTGGACGAGACGAAGCCGAAGACGCACGCCTCGCGAAAGAAATGCTTGCCGACGAAAAAGAGCGCGCCGAACATGTCATGCTGGTCGACCTCGGCCGCAACGATCTGGGACGCGTCAGCGAGTACGGTTCCGTGAAAGTCCGCGACCTGATGTACGTGGAGCGCTACTCGCACGTCATGCACATCGTGTCCGCGCTCGAAGGCAAATTGCGCGACGGGCTGGATGCGCTCGATGCCTTCGCCGCGTGCTTTCCCGCTGGCACCCTGAGCGGGGCGCCAAAAGTGCGTGCCATGCAGATCATCGAAGAGCTCGAACCTGTGCGCCGCGGCCTCTACGGAGGCTCCGTACTCTACGCCGATTTCGCCGGTAATCTCGATTCCTGCATCGCCATCCGCAGCATGCTGATGCAGGGCAAGCAGGCTTATTTGCAAGCTGGAGCGGGCATCGTCGCTGACTCCAATCCCGCCAGTGAGTTTCAAGAAAGCATGAACAAGGCCCAGGCGGTGCTAAGAGCGGTACAAACCGCCCGAACCGGCGAATAGGGTTTTTCATTTCCCAACCAAACCCATCGGGTGCCCCATCTTTGTGTTCTTTGCAAGGGCGGGAGGGTCCGCTCATGGGTCGGGAAAACTCCGATTCTGGGGGGCGCAGAGCTTCAGTTCTGCGGTGACCGCCCTCGAATGCATAAGGGTTTTTAGCTCCCGAGTCAACAAAACATGCCCTTTTCCGCAACCTCAACGCCGTGGGTTGCATTCTTCCGCCGTTTCGGGGCTACGGACTCGCAGTTTTGCTCGACCACGCGGCTGAAATTTCCCATCGGCATGACAGTTTTCCCCACGGTTTTGCGCAATGTGTAGTGAAAGCAAACGCGGCTTCGGGAGACGTCATGAATAAATTGTCGATACGCAGAGCCCTTCTAGTTTTAGTGCTGGCCTGCGCAGTTCTGGGCATTGGGTGTGGCAGCAGTCCTGAGGGAAAATACCGGGATCCGAGTGGCACCATAAACGCGGAATTTAAAGACGGCAAGGCGTACATCGCCCTTGGCGCGTACGCGGTTGACGGGACTTACAAAATTGAGGGCGATAAGATCATCGCCAGCGGCGATTTTGGAATGATGCTTCCGCACACGGTCGTGTTCACGATTAACAAAGATGGAACCATCGACGGCCCGAGAGACACCATGATTCCAAGACTGGAGAAAGTCAAGTGACGACCTCCCAGCGTCGTCGACTCCCCCGACCGCGAATCGCAGGCGGGTTACATCCGCAGAAAATTACTGATCAACTTCTTGCCTTCGCCGGTCAACACGCTTTCGGGATGGAATTGCACACCCTCGACCGGAAAGCGTTTATGGCGCAGGCCCATGATCACGCGGGAACTGCCGTTCTCGGGGGCGTAGGCGCTGACTTCGAGATCTTTGGGCAGGCTTTTTTCTTCAACGATCAGGGAGTGGTAGCGGGTAGCGGTCATCGGAGTGGGCAGGTCTTTGAAAATTGTCTTGCCGTCGTGTTGCACCTGGCTGGTTTTGCCATGCATCAGTTTGGGGGCGCGAACGATTTCGCCGCCGAAGGCTGCGCCTATGGCTTGATGTCCCAGGCAGACTCCGAGCAGGGGAACTTTGCCGGCGAAATGGCGGACCAGATCGATGCTGATTCCGGCTTCCTGCGGGGTGCATGGTCCGGGTGAGAGCAAAATGCGTTCCGGGCGCATGGCGTCGACTTCTTCCACGGTCACTTGGTCATTCCGACGGACTACGACCTCGGCTCCCAGCTCGCCTAAATATTGGACCAGGTTATAGGTGAAGGAATCGTAATTGTCCAGAACGAAGACCATGGCTCGCTGCCAACCATAAGCTTACCCCAAAACCTTAAAACGCAGAGGACGCGGAGAAAGACCGCAGAGAACGCTGAGTAAAGTTGCTCGCCCCTCGCTGCGCACAGGGCCTGCCTTGGATGACAATTTATCTCAGCCAAAACTACAGCCTTGACACGGTCAACGCAAAACGCCATGCTTTACACGCCTTATTGGAGGGCTCATGGCCGAGGTTGAGCAGGATAACAAGCGGGCCACCCGCCGCTTCGCTTTGCGGTTGCCTGTTTCGGTGACGTACACCGAGGATGGCGTGCACGAGAAAGCCGCGCAGACGCGGGATGTAAGCGCTCGCGGCATCTGCTTTTACGTGGATTCGGCGATTGCCGCGGGAGCGAATATCGAATTCACCCTCACGCTTCCGCCGGAAATTACTTTGACCGAGAGCATTCGGGTGCGATGCAAAGGCAAAGTGGTTCGCGTGGATGAAGGTGACAATCCCGGCAAAGTGGCGGTTGCCGCGGTCATTGATGAATACGAGTTTCTCTCCGAACCGTAAAGTCCGGGTCGGCGCCCTCAGCTTGTGCCGCGTAGGCTTGGGGGCAAGTCCTCCTTGATGACTTTGGTGTCCTCCCGATCACTTCTCTCCTTTGCAGGCCGGTGGTATCGTTGCAGTAAGCACTTATTTCTGCGATGAAGTCCCAGCCCTGCGTCCGGAACTCGCCCGCTGCACTTTTGTTACTCACAGCGTTGTTGATTGCCTCGGCTGCGGCGCAGTCGCAGCCCAAGCTGCTGGCAACCACGGATGCTCCGGCTTTCGTGCGCAGTGTGCGCATATTGCCCGGGCCTGCGGTGGAAATCCTGTCAAACCGGCCGCTGGTTCCGGTGATCAGCAGCCTCGATAATCCGCCGCGGTTGGTAATCGATCTGCCGGATGCGGACGTGCCCAATGGGCTGCTGTCCGGAGGCAAGAATCGGATCGATTCTCCCAGCCAGGAAATTCGCCGAGTGCGAATCAACCAATATCAAAACACTCCGCCGGTCGCCCGCGTGGTGGTGGATTTGCTCAAGCCTGTCGGACACACCTGGGACGCGGCGGGCAATCGCTTGATGGTTCGTTTACGCTCCGACGATGAGGTTAGAGCCAAGCCCACTTCCGTTCCGGCGTTTACTGAAGGCATCCAGCCGGTCGCGGTTCCGCTCGCACCTGGCTCCTCGGGCACGTTAGTTTTCGCGGGCAGGCATGCAGCTGCGGGATCGTCGGTGACGGCGGGGTCGGAGACGTCGGTTCTACGATTGGAGCGCGGCGGCGAAGTGCTGGTCTGCCCGGGGACAACGGTTTCGGTCACGTCTTCGCAAAACGGGCGCGCGCTTATGTTGGGGATAAACACTGGGGCGCTTGAAGCACACTACAATCTGGATGCGTCGGCGGATTCGATTCTGACGCCTGACTTCCGCATTTTGCTGGCGGGTCCGGGCGAATTCCATTACGCGGTCAGCGCTGACTCGCGGGGTAACACGTGCGTGCGCGCCCTGCCGGGGAATACAGCTTCCGTCATCGTTTCCGAACTTCTTGGAGATGGGAATTACCAAGTCAAACCGACGGAACAAATTGTATTTCACTCGGGACGCCTGAATCTGGTCGATGCGCTTGTCCCTGCGAGCTGCGGCTGCCCCCCGCCGGAAATTCCTGTAATGCGCGCCTCGGCTCCGTCGGCGCCGGTGACGGACGCCAGTTTAACCTCGCCCATTCGCCTGTCGCAGCCGGGAGATGAATCGAAACCGGCCGTGCCGGTCAACCTTCCACCTGAGACGGCTGCGTTACCCGCGTCAAAGCCCAATGACGTTCACGTGCAGGTGGACGCGCCCTTCGTATTTCGGGCCGAGGATTTGCCGGCGAGTAAACCTACAGCAGCGAAGCCGGCTCCGATTCCCCAAGTCGAGCTTGCGGCGGATTTCCCGCGTCCGGCGACTTTCTCGGCTGAAGTTCTGCCGCCGCCTCCAAGTCACGCCAAGCCTGCGCACCATGGCGTCTTCGGCAAGATTAAAGGGTTCTTCGCAGGGATCTTCAGTTAGACATTTGCAGCTGAAGTCTGCTCACCGGCGCTTCATGTTTGCGGCGATCGGCGCCACTCGCTCTCGCAGTTCGTCGGCGATTTCCTGACCGCGCTCCAGAACGTCTTCAGCAACTTCTTTGGCTTCGTCTTTCCAATCATCCAGGGTTTCGCGGGCATCCGCATACTTGCGGCGCAGTTCTTTGCGCATTTGTTTTCCCGCTTTCGGCGCGAAGAGAAGTCCAATCAGCGTGCCTGCGCCTAATCCGATCAGTAGAAATGTGATTGCGGTTCCGGCCGCGTTTCCCTCGGAAGACTCATATTTTCCAGTTCGCATAAAAGCTCCTCTCGGTTGATAAAAAACTCACAGCTTGGATTCGCTAAAGGTCATTCTAGCTGCCTGCGGCACTGAGCGCGGCCGAATTCGTAAGTTTTAATCTGCGGCGATTTCCCATCTTGTATCAAGTCCTGTAAAATAAGCACTTTGAGCCTCGTATCTGGCGGAGCATGTGGACCACCTGCGCCTGCTAGAAACCCGCTATCATATCAAAGGAGATTCATTCGGTAATGTCGATTCCCGCAACCCAGCTACGCCCCGGCATGATCATTAAACACAACAATGATCTGCACTCGGTTTTCAGCGTGGAGCACCGAACGCCCGGCAATTTGCGCGCCTTTATCCAGGCGAAACTGCGCAACCTGCGCACCGGCGCCATGTTCGAACATCGCTTTCGCTCGCCTGATCCCATTGAAAAAATCACGGTCGATGAGCAGGAGATGGAGTATCTCTACGCGGACGGCGATAGCTACTACTTCATGGATACGACCAACTTCGAGCAAACCCATTTGACTCGCGACATTCTCGGCGACGCGGTGGACTACCTGATTCCGAATCTGCAGATCAAAGTGGAATTCTTCGACGGAAAGGCGGTGGGGATTGAATTGCCGCAGACCGTCGAATTGACCGTGGTGGAGACTGAGCCGGGGCTGAAGAGCGCGACCGCCTCCAGCGTGACCAAAGCCGCGAAGACCGAAACCGGGCTCGTGGTCCAGGTGCCGCCGTTCATCAACGAAGGCGAGAAGATCCGCGTGGACACTGCCGAAGGCGTGTACTTGTCGCGGGCATAGATTCGAGGACAGCTCTCGGGCACGTTGCGAGAATTGGAATCAAGCTGTCATCCTGCACCCAGGATGACAATTTCCCCGATGGAAAAATGGCTACGACCGAAAAAGCCGTACTGGCTCGCCGCTTTCTAGTGCGCGGTCGCGTGCAGGGCGTGGGAGTTTTAGCCATGGGCACCCGCGATCAGTTGGCCGGATTGCGCTCGCGTCTGCGGGAAGGCCCCAGGGCCGCCCGCGTGGACCATGTCGAAGAATCGGAAGCCAAGCCGGTTGCCGGCCTGACAAAGTTTCGCATCGAAGGAGCCTGGTAAATGCAAAGTACCGTAGCCCCCATCAAAGCGGCCATCAATTGCGAGCCGCTAAAGAAACTGATTCGTGAAGTCTCCGATTTCCCCAAGAAGGGAATTCTCTTTTACGACATCACGACTTTACTGAAAGATAAAAAAGGATTCGCCACTTTGATCGACGCCCTGGCCGAGCATTACCTCGACAAGAAAATCGATCTGGTGCTGGGCATGGAGGCCCGCGGATTCATCTTTGCCCCGGCGCTGGCTTATCGGCTGAACGCCGGATTCGTTCCTGTCCGGAAGCCCGGCAAACTTCCAGCTGCGACCACGAAATACGACTACGCCTTGGAATACGGCACCAACACGCTTGAAATTCACCAGGACGCCATCAAGAAGGGCGAGCACGTGATCATCGTCGACGACTTGTTAGCCACGGGTGGTACCGCAGAAGCCACGACCAAACTTGCAGAGTCCCTGGGCGCGAAAGTCGAGGGCCTGGGATTTGTCGTGGAGTTGGATTTCCTGAAAGGCCGCGACAAGCTGCGCGATTACGAAGTGTTTTCGCTGCTGCACTATGACAAATGATCCGGCTTCAAGCATCAGGCTTCCGGATCCAAACGCTTTTCCCGAAGCCTGATGCCTCAAGCCTTAGCCGTCTCGGTCAGAAGCAACGACGCGTCTTTCTCGATATAACTTTTCCGCTTGAACCAATCTTCCATCGCGTCTTTCAATTCGGCGAGCGGGACGTGGGTGCCAATCTCCATCTCGCCGTCAGCGACGGGCAACGTGTTGTCAAACGCAGTCGCGTTGGTGAAGTTGCGCATGGAGAAGCTGTCAAGCCACTTCAGCGGGCAGGGAACACGTCGACCATTCTGCTCATACTCCACGCGAATCTTGCGGGCGAACATGAATCTGATTTAACCACAGCGGCACATCTGGGACACATGCGGGATAAAAACAGACTTACTCTAGAATCACGTACGCGCGGCTCCTCGTCCGGGCGTAGCGAGCGCAGCAAGCGCTCAGTGCGTCGGAGATGCGGGTGCCACCGGAGCCGGTGATGCGGCGGTCTCGGCCGCCCCCGTATTCACCAGATCCTTCAATTCCTTGCTCGGCTTGAAGAAGGGAATTTTCTTGGCAGGGACTTCGACGCGATCGCCAGTCTTGGGATTGCGGCCGACGCGGGGCTTGCGTTGCCGGGTGCGAAAGCTGCCAAAGCCGCGAATCTCGATCTTGTCGCCCACCCGAAGCGAGCGCACAATGCTGTCGAAAATAGTTTCGACGATCACTTCACTGTCCTTGCGGGTTAACTCCGCCAATTGGGACACTTCATCGATCAGGTCAGCCTTGGTCATACGCCTCTTCGCTCCGTCGGTGTCGTAATGAAAGTGGCTTGTACCTGGGGTCGGGGCTCCCGAGCCACGTCAGGGCCTGCATAACCTTCTCAAATTTCAGGGGTTGTGCGCAAGTGGCATTTTTAGAACGGGCTTCTGGTGTGTCATCCTGAGCGAAGCGAAGGATCTCTGTACTCGCCCGCTCAAAAGAAAATGCACAGGTCCTTGGCTTCGCTCAGGACGACACACCCGTAGCTTGAAGCCCGCCCCATCACTTCCACAAATAATAGAAACCCATCTGCTGATCCATCAACTTCTCCCGAGTGGGCAGCCACTGCGAAATATCTCCGAATAACAGATCGGCTAAAGTCTTGCGATCTTTGTCGGGATGCACCAGCACCGGCTCACCGCTGATTCCGACCGACTTCGCAGTATCATCAACCGCGTTCTGGAAGTCGCCGATCTGATCGATCAAGTGCATGGGCAGCGCTTCCTGCCCGGTCCAAACTCTGCCGTCGGCAATGGCCTTGATGTCGGCAGCTTTTTGGTGACGCCCATCCGCGACGGCCTGCACAAATTGCCCGTACATGTTGTCGATGAGCGATTGCATGTAGGCTCGCTCTTCGGGGGTCATTTCGCGGCTGGGATCGCCCGTGTCTTTGAGCGCGCCGACTTTCAGCACTTCCGGCTTCAGCTTCGCCCACTTCATGAGGTCGCCGTAATTCACCCACTCGGCAATCACGCCGATCGAACCGACGACGCTGCCATTGTCGGCAAAGATTTTATTGGTCGCAGACGATACGTAATACGCGCCGCTTGCGCCCACGGTGCTGATCGAGGCCACAATGCGCTTTTTCTTTTCGTCGCGCACACGCTTTACCGCGCGATAAATTTCCTCGGACGCTGCCACGCCTCCTCCGGGAGAATTCACCCGCAGAATGATGGCCTTGATGGAATCGTCATCGCCGAATTTCTTGAGCTGAGGCACGATCACGCCGGAGTCGAGAATCACCCCTTCCAGATCGATGACTCCAATCTTGTCGCCAAAACCGTTGAGCGACGCGTGCTCACCACCCGCGCGCAGCGTGAGATACACCAGCGTGAACACGGCCAGGACGAAGAGGAAAAAAACTCCTCCGCCAATCACGATCCAGAGCAGAGTGCGGGAACGACCATTCTCAGCCATACAGTGAAAGTAGTTTAGCACCGGAGGGACGACTAGGGCACGATCACTCGCAGCGTGCTTGGGGCGACGCTCACATCAATAGGCGTACGGCATACATACTCGCCGTCCGCGTAAACGCTCTGCGGTTCATCCGTTTCGAGCCTGAGACGGTTGGCCTGAAAATATCCCACCTGCGGGATTTTCAAGTGCCGTCCGAAATAAACGGTGGGGAAAAGACAAAACAGTTTGAGCTTGTTCATGTGGCCAACGACGCAAATGTCGAGCTGTCCATCATCGAGCCGGGCGTGTGGTGCGATCTTCATTCCACCGCCGTAAGATGGGGCGTTAGCAAACGTTACCATCATCGACTTATTGCCGAGTGTCGGCGGATTCCCGATGCCAGGCAGTGAGATCGTCACGGCAATCGGCGCGAATTTCCACAGCGCAGGCAGCAGGCTGAGAGCATAACCGCCGCGAGCGCGAAGCCAGCGCGGAAGCCGATTGGCGCGGCGGGAGATTTCGGCGTCCAAGCCGACGCCACCCACGCAGCAAAAATAGTGCCCCGTCCCGTGTGGTGCGGTCGCCTCGCCCGCATCCTGGCCCGCAATCGATGGCGTGATCACGCCAAGATCGATAGTCCAAACATTCTTACCGCCGGAGCAGAACTTGCCCCACGCGCCCAACGAATCCCGCACGCCGCGTAGGTTCAGGGCCCTGGCGAAATCGTTCCCACTGCCGCAAGGCACGATCAAGACGGGAAGCTGCATTGTGACCAGTTGTGCCAGACGACGGTGGATCGTGCCGTCGCCACCGAAGATGAGAATCGCGTCAGCCTCGCTCGAGTCGGTGGGTGAATCAAGAAGCCAGGTCACCTTGGGATTCTGTTGGAACGGCTTCAGATCTTTGTTAGAAGCCCCCGGCCCGAAGATGGCGGCTGCGCGCACGTCGGCGGAAGATTATCAGAAATTGGAGTTGGTACGCGGTTAAGAAAGCGGTAGAGTAATCGATCACAGGAATCGCGACAGACATGGCGAACGAACTGAAGCAGAGCGATCTGGAGAAAGAAGCGGCTGCCCGCGCCAGCCTGCGTTTCGTGCACGACTGCAACGTCGTTGGACTGGGGACGGGCTCAACTGCGGCCTACGCAGTACGGTTCTTGGGAGACCAAGTTCGGGCGGGATTGAAGATCCGCGGCATTCCAACTTCTGTCCATACTAGAGACTTGGCCGCGAGCTTAGGAATTCCGCTGACCACCCTCGATGAATGTCAACAGATCGATGTCGACATCGACGGAGCGGATGAATTCGATCCGCAACTCAACCTGATCAAAGGTGGTGGGGGCGCGCTGCTGCGCGAAAAGATTATCGCGTCGGCGTCGCGGCAAGTTGTCATCATCGCCGATTCAGGCAAGCAGGTCGCGGTGCTGGGCAAGTTCCCGCTTCCCGTCGAAGTGATTCCCTTCGCCCAACCGTTGGTGGCAAAAAGAATTACCGCCTTGGGCGCATCAGTGAAGCTGCGGCAGGACGCGAAGGGAAATGCTTTTGTGACCGACGAAGGGCATCACATTCTGGATTGCCACTTCGGCCAGATTCCCGATCCGCCCGCTCTGGCGCGCAAATTAAGCGACATGCCCGGAGTGGTTGAACACGGGTTGTTCATCGATCTGGCCACCGTGGTGTTATGCGCTAAAGGCGAGAACGTTAAGGAACTCCGCCGCAAGTAAAAATCGTTAGCCGACGATATCCCGAAGGGCTGATAGCACTCGCTCCACTTCTTCCGCTGTGTTGTAATGCGCCAGCCCGATTCGCAGAAAGCCGCCATCTTTTTCCACGTCGAGGCGCTCGGTGAGGTTCACCGCATAATAATTGCCGTCCCAGGTGAAGATTCCACGCTCGCCAAGCTGAGTAGCGAGTTCGAGCGGCGTGTGACCCTCGATGCGCACAGCCACCGTAGGACAACGCCGATGGAAGCGCTTTGGATCTTTGACCCCGTAGAGTTTCAGCCCAGGAATGGCAAGCAATCCCCGAATCAGACTCTCCGTCAATCCGCGCTCGTGCTTCTGAATCGCGTCGTGCGCAGCGAGCAGCGCCGCCCGACGCGTAGCCGCCGAAGGGTTCCCGCGCCGTCCAAGATCAGCCAGATACTCGACGCAGGCAGTGATTCCCGCAATGCATTCGTGATTAAGGGTGCCCCACTCCCAGCGATTGGGAATCACGTTAGTGTTCGCCCGAACTTTGTAAGGTTGCAACCGCTGCAGGAGTTCACGCTTGCCGTAGAGCACGCCCGTGTGCGGCCCGAAGAAC
>JBEKGG010000120.1:0-11977 GCA_050012915.1 Terriglobales bacterium
GCGACGACGCCGAGATTGGGCTGCAGCGTTGTGAAGGGATAATCGGCAATCTTCGGCCGCGCCGCCGAGATGCGAGAAATCAGCGTGGACTTGCCGACATTGGGAAACCCGACCAGGCCCACATCGGCCAACAATTTGAGTTCGAGGCGGAAGACGCGTTCTTCGCCGGGCCGTCCTTCTTCGTGCTCGCGCGGCGCCTGATGCGTGGACGTAGCAAAGCGCGCATTTCCCCGCCCGCCGCGCCCGCCTTGAGCGATGACCATGCGTTCATCTGCATGCTCAAAATCGTGGACCTTCTCGCCAGTGTCGGCGTCATACACGATCGTTCCCACCGGCACTTTCAGCAGAACGTCCGCACCCTCGCGCCCCTTGCAGTTCGAACCTTCGCCGTGACGCCCGCGTTCCGCCTTGTATTCGGGATTGAAACGGAAGTGCACCAGAGTGTTGTGACGCTCGCTGGATTCCATGATGACATCGCCACCATCGCCACCATCGCCGCCGGATGGCCCACCCCGAGGAACATACTTCTCCCGCCGAAAAGCGAGACAGCCATTCCCGCCATCCCCAGCCTTCACCCGGATTGTGGCTTCATCGATAAACATAGGTCGTTGGTCGTTCGTCGTCGGTCATTGGTCCGAAAACAAAAAAGCCCCGGCCCGAAGGCGAGGCTCTTCAAACCGTGTGGCGCGGGCCCCCTCGCCCGCCATGGCGAGGCTCTACTCTGCGGCGATGGGCTCGATCATCACGTACTTACCCAACTGTCCTCGGTCTTTGAAGACAATCTTGCCCGTGATCTTGGCAAACAGGGTGTCATCCTTGCCGCGGCCGACGTTCAACCCCGGCTTGACCCGCGTACCCCGCTGCCGCACGATAATCGTGCCGCCGGGAACCAGTTGTCCGCCAAATGCCTTGAAGCCTAACCGCTGCGCATTTGAGTCGCGCCCGTTTCGAGATGTGCCCTGCCCTTTTTTATGTGCCATGACTTAGTTTCCAGTTCTGAGTGTGAGCTTTCAGCTACTTCTTTTTCTTGGGCGCAGCCTTCTTCGCCACCGACTTCTTGGCCGCAGCCTTTTTCTTCGCCGGAGCCTTATGAGCTTTCGCCTCGGCTTTGACCTCTGCCGCTTCTACCGGAGCCACCTTCTTTGGCTTAGCCACTTTCTTGGGAAGCTCGGGCGCGGTGAATTTTTGCCCATCAAACGCAATCTCCGTAATCCGCACCGCTGTGTATCCCTGGCGATGTCCGCGCAGCTTCTTGTATTGCTTTTTGCGTTTGTAATGGAAAACGAGAATCTTTTTCTCGCGGCCCTGTTCGACTACGTCGCCGCTTACCAGCGCTCCCGGCTGCGGCTTGCCGATCTGACCCTCGCTGGCCGAAACCGCCAGCACATCGCTGAATTCCACGCGACCGTCGGTGCCGGTACCCTGACTCTCGACGCGGATCACATCGCCGGGCGCGACCCGGTACTGCTTCCCACCTGTGCGGATGACCGCGTACATGCTTATGTCTCCTAAGCCCCGGCGCATCGGTTGTGGGAAGAACGAAAAATCCATCCCGTCGCACACCGGCGCGATCTACGGAACCTGATGATTTTCTATGCTTGCTGCTTTCCGCGTCGGCGCTCTCGGCAACGACTGCGGACGGCCCCAGAACGGAACCGCAAGTACAGGCAAACTCAACCATTCTAACGTGTGCGAAGGAAAAGCGTCAAACTGAAGATCGTTGAGGACTTGTTTTTCCGTTCACTCATCAGCCGACAAGATTCAATGGAACGAGGCTGGCGCGAGCTAAGAATCTTCGCCGAAAGGGCCGCCGCTCGGATCGTTTCACGCATCACAGCAGAGCGCCGCTTGCAGCAATCGCGGCAACCCTTAATAATGAATACTTCTGTTGCCTCAACCAGGAATTACTCGGAGTCTATGAGCCAGGAAAAAGTACTGATTGTCGAAGACGAAGAGAATGAACGCACCGGGCTCGCCGAACTGGTCTCGGCATGGGGCTATCGCGCGGAAACTGCCCGAGACGGTGCGGAGGGTCTTGAAAGGGTGTCTACTTTTGGGCCCTCCATCGTGGTCACCGACCTCAAAATGCCGCGCATGGGAGGCCTGGAACTGCTGGAGCGAATTGCCGCCGACAGCAAAACTATGGCCGTGATCGTAGTCACGGCTCAGGGGACAATCGATAGCGCCGTACAAGCCATGCGGATGGGGGCTTACGATTACATCACCAAGCCCATCGACACCGACCGCCTGCGCACTATTCTGCAAAATGCCTGCGCACTGCTCGGAACCCGCGTGGAACTCGAGGTGACGCGGCGGAAGCTGAGAGACGCAGGTTCCCTCGGCAGTCTAGTCGGGTCGTCGAAGAAAATGCAGGAGCTTTTTCGGCTGATTGAGATGGTGGCGCCCAGCACGGCGTCAGTCCTGATTACGGGCGCCAGCGGCACCGGAAAAGAATTGGTAGCTCGCAATATTCACGAACTCAGTCCCCGCCGCAATAAGCCATTCGTTCCCATCAATTGCGCGGCGATTCCAGAAACTCTCATTGAGAGTGAGATCTTCGGCCACGAACGGGGAGCGTTTACCGGCGCACTCGAAAGACGCACTGGCTGCTTTGAACTGGCGGAAGGAGGAACGTTGCTGTTGGACGAGATCGGCGAAATGCCAGTTGGCACTCAAGCGAAACTTCTGCGCGTGCTGGAAGATCGCAAGCTTCGCCGTCTGGGGAGCAAGGTAGAAACGACGGTCGACGTCCGCGTTCTTGCAGCCACCAATAAAGTGCCTGAAGAAGCTGTCGCCCGAGGCGAGTTGCGCAACGACCTCTATTATCGGCTGAATGTCTTTAACATTCACATGCCACCTTTGCGCGAACACAAGGACGACGTTCCCGGCCTGGTGGAATCGCTGCTGAAGGACATGAGCACTAAACACGGACGCAAGGTGGCTGTGGTCAGTGAGGCCGTGCTGAACTTGTTCCAAAATTATTCATGGCCCGGAAATGTTCGCGAGTTGCGTAACACGCTGGAGCGTGCGGTCATCGTGTGCGATGGGCCCGTGATTGAAACCAAACACCTGACGCCCGGATTCGGTCAAACCACGATACGCACTTCGTCAGACGATCCCGATGCTATCCACCTGGATGTGGGTATGACTGTAGAGGAAGCAGAGAGGCGTTTGATTCTGAAGACCATCGAGTCCACCAGCAACAACAAAACGCGAGCGGCAGAAATTCTCGGTATCAGTTTGAAAACCCTTCATAATAAGCTTAAGGAATATGGCAACGCCGCGGCTGATGCCGCCTTGGCGAGAGAAGATTAGTAGCGGGCGCGAACGCTCACCGGGACGGAAAATTGACTTGCTCACGGCGACCAGCCATTGTTTTCGCGTGAGAACAGCAAAGCCAGAGCTGAGAAATGCGTCGTAAAACCCAGATCGTGCTCGCCATTACCTTCATGGTAGCGGCGATGGTCTCTGCCTTCTCCTACATTTATGTTTCGCAGATACTTCGTCAGCGAGTTACTTTCGCACACGACACCGCCGGATTTCTGAATTCACAGCTGGCGTATCTCTCTGCAAATGCGATTCCAGACTTAACCAGCACGCGGGTGGACACTGGCAATCCGGCGAAGGTCCGCAGCGCGATTGCAGATTATCTGGCGACTAATCTCGATTTGAACACGATGCTGGAATCGGTTGTAACCGACTGGCCGATGATTTATGACGCTGCCATCGTGGACAACGATGGCAAAGCGATCCTCCATACCACAACTGAGTTGGTCGGCAAAACTGTGCCCGAGCGCCCTGACTTCCAGATTGTGCAAGACGCCAAGTTCCGTCGGCAGCTCCGCTTGGTTTACAACGAGCCCACGCTCTATGAAGTCCGTGTACCCCTGCGATTAAACGGGGAGCTGTTCGGCAGCATCCGCTTGGGAATTTCGACTGTCTTTCTCAGGAGCGAGATCACTCCGCGGTTAAAACATGCCGTGATTTTCTCCGGGATCTCGGTCTTGCTCTCATTAGTTCTGGCCGCAGTTCTCTCGCATATCGCTCTTGGCCCGCTGGAGCGCATCAGCCGCAGCCTGGACAGTGTGGCCGGCGGCGAAGCGGACGCACTCACCGAGGAGGACGCCGGGCACGACGAATATGGGCTCGTCACTCTGAAAATTGCCCACCTGGGTCGGCAGATGCGAGATGCCAGAGAAATCTTCTCTGCGCTGAAAGATAACGTCGATCAGATCATGGGAAACCTGCAGGACGGTCTGATGCTGTTTACCAAAGACTCCCACGTCGTTCTGGTGAGCGCCTCGGTAGAGCGTTTTTTGGGCCGTCCCAGAAGAGAATTGCTTGGACGCACGGTAAAAGAGATTTTCACACGAGACTCAGCGCTCGGAATACTCGTGCTCGACGGTTTTCAACTACGGCAGCCTATTGCCCAGCGTGAAGTCGAATCCTCAAACACGAAACGCGTGCAAGTTTCTCTCGATTTCATTCGGGAGAAAGGATCGCCCATCGGCGCGTTGTTGACGCTCCGCGATGCCGAGTCCGTGCGCCGCATTCAGGATGAAATTGAGTTGTCACGTCAGATGTCGGCCAGCGGCCGCACCACGCGCGGTGTCGCCCACGAAGTCAAGAATCCCATCAACGCGATTGTGCTGCATTTGCAGCTGCTGCAAACCAAACTGCAGCAGATCGATCCCGACACCCGGCGCCATATGGATATTATCGGCAATGAAATCCATCGCCTGGATCGCGTGGTTCAGATCCTGGTTGACTTCACTCGACCGCGCGATCTGCGTCTGGAAGAAATCGATCTGCGCCGCCTATTAGAGGACGTGATCATGCTGGCCACGCCCGACACCGAGCAACATGGCGTGACCGTGAAGCGCGCCCTTGGTTCCGAACCTCTGGGCGTGAAAGTCGACGTCGACGTCATGAAGCAAGCCATGTTGAACGTGATAATCAATGGAATGCAGGCGATGCCAAATGGGGGAACGCTGACCATCTCTGCCCGGAGGTACGAGGACAGCGTCATTACGGAAGTTCGCGATCAGGGTGTGGGCATCCCCCACGAACTGCAGGAAAAGATCTTCGAACTGTATTTCACCACCAGAAAAGGTGGCAGCGGGATCGGGCTGGCACAAACTTATCAAGCCCTGCAATGGCACTACGGATCGATCGATTTCGAGACCGTGGAGGGGCGTGGCACAAGCTTTCGCCTTCGCTTACCGGTTGTAGAACTTCGAGCCGGGACTAACGGCGACTCCGTCGCGCCGACCGTGGCCGTCCAAAATTCATGATAAGCTGCAGCGATTTCATCCCTCCTCGCTTTTTCAGGCGTGTTCTTTCCTCACAATCAGCGATAGAATTCTCGAGTTACATCGGTTCGTCGGCCCCCCGACTGGCAGCATTGAATAACCCGATATGCCTCTGGCCATTATTCTCGGGCTCATTTTGCTTTCGCCTTCGTCAGAGGCGTCCATCGCCTGTTCCATGTCACCAATGGGTGTGGACCAGATAACACCGTCGCCGCTGCAAAACAGCGAAACCGGTAATTCGGCTTTGCAAAATCCCTCCATGCAACCAGGAGAACAACAAAAATCACCGGCACAACCAGCTCAGGCGCCACAATCCTCCGTGCAGCCTTGCCCCGGAAATTCGCAGCCGACGGGCACGAAATCGGACTGCAAGCCAGCGGCGTCCAAACCGAAGAAACACCATCAAACTCACAAAGCGGTCGCACCTGCGGCAACGCCCGCACCGGAAGGTCCCGCCAAAACCGTCGTCCGCAACGGCAGCGCGGCGGACCCCACAGTGGATCTGTCTCCCGCCCCGAGCCCGCAAGAGGCTTCCCGCCTCGAGACCTACAATCGATTGGTAACGACTACCGATGCGAACCTGCAGAAACTCTCAGGCCGCCAACTCAGTCCCGCCGAGGAAGACACGGTAAAGCAAATCAAGAGCTACATGGAGCAGGCCAAGGGCGCGGCGAAGGACGGCGACGTGCAGCGCGCCTACAACCTCGCAGTCAAAGCCAATTTGCTCTCCGCAGAATTGGCCGAGCACTGAGAGAATAAACTTGGGGGCTTGAGTTCTTCGGCGGTCGCTGGTTTAATCCGTGAAATCCGTGGCCGCTTTGCTTACTTACCTTTTGCGCGGGCGGCGTTCACTTTAGCCAGAAGATCCTGCGCCGGTTGTTGCACCGGGCCCGAAATCTTGACTGCTTCCTGCAAGACATCCCGCGCTTCGGAGACTTTGTTCAACTTGGCATAAGCAAAACCGAGACGGTACATGGCAATGGCATACTGCTGATCGTCTAGTCCTTTCAGCAGCACCGAAGCAGACTTCAACTCTGGAATCGCCGACGCCGTCTTGTCCTGCTTCATATAGGCGTAGCCTATGGTGGCGTGCGCCACTCCGGCCGAAACTTTGCGCGAGCGGTCCGCATTCGGCGCGTCGGCTTTCGCTGCCTCGATTGCCTTCTGCGAATAAGTAATCGCCTTAGGCAGACTGCCGGGCTTGGGGTCATCGACATAAGTCGTGGCCAGCAAGAGGAGCGCCGGCAAGTTGTTTGGATCGGTAACTAGTGTCTTCTCCCCATAGGAAATCAACCGAGTCGTATCCTTCAGCTCCGACAAAGTCATCATTGCGTAGGATGCGACCTGATCTTGAAAACGTGAATTGGGAAACGTGGGAGTGAAGCGTTCAATATCCGCCATGCGTTTCGTGGCGTTGGGTTCGTCCGCAATGGCATTGAATGCCGCCGCTTCAAGGAACTCATAGGAGCTCTTCGACGCGGTCTTTTCATCGTCGATGCGTTGTGCGAACTCGGTGTCGCTCATCCCCTCGGGCTTGGGTTGCTTCGCAATGGAGTTGTAAAGTTCGCCGCCCTGTGTCGAATAATCCATGACCTTGGTGTCGTCTTTCAATTGCTGCGCGATCCCGGTTTGCGATACCAGGATGTCGAGATTGTGTGGCGAACCAGCTAATGCTTTGTCGCCATATTCGATAGCTTTTTGCAGATCCCCAGCCGACTGGTAGGCTTGCGAAATTTGCCAGTTGCCATAAGCCACGGCAGCCGGATTCGCCGAGAACTTCTGCAGAAAATCCTGATACATCGCCAACTTCTTTTGCGTGTCTGGCTCGTTTGAAATCGCGGTTAGCGCTTGATCCTCGGGCGTGCCCGCGGGTATCGAGATTCTGTCGAGTTGCCCGTGAGCAAGAACAGAGAAAGAAAGAGAGGAAAGAACCATCAGGACTACAAGCCGAATGCGCGTCATAGTCGCCTCCAAGCTAGCGCCGGAATCGTAGCTCCGAATCGCCAACCTTGCAAGCCCAGTATCGATCAATGGAGTGACGGGCGTCCTCGCCCGTCCCGCGAGATTGCCCTCCCCGTAGCGAGCGGCGAGTCAATGCTGTACTCTGAGCCGATGCGGGACGTAGACGTCGCAAGGAATTTCATGCCGAACAAAGAACATCAGTCCCAGGCGCCCCCTCACCCGCCTCTTCATCATTCGATCCTCTTCATCGTCCTGGTTGCCCTGTTGTTACGCCTTGCGGTAATCACAATCGGCCACACGTACCGGATCACGCCACGCCGCGATCACTTTCAATACGGCTGGGAAATGGGGCGTCTGGCTCGTTCCATCGCTACTGGACAGGGCTTCAGTTCGCCTACAGATCTGCCGACCGGTCCCAGCGCATGGGCGCCACCTCTTTATCCATACATTCTCGCCGGAGTGTTTAAGTTGTTCGGCGTATACAGCGCCCTCTCGGCATGGGTGATTCTCACCTTCAACAGTGTCTTCGGCGCTTTGACATGCCTCACGCTTTACAAAATCGCCGAGCGAATTTACGGCACTACCGTAGCTCGTGCAACGGCCTGGACGTGGGCTGTTTTTCCTTACGTAATTTACTGGCCGGTGCGCGTAGTTTGGGAGACCAGCTTTACTGCATTTTTGCTGAGCGCTGCTCTGCTGCTCACCTTGCGCATGGCAGATCAACCCCCGCGCCCCCGCGCATGGATTGTATTCGGGTTGCTCTGGGGCGTAATAGCGCTCACCAACACCGCCGTCGTGAGCATGATGCCTTTCTGCTTGCTCTGGCTGCTGTATCGGCTGCCGCGTCGTCCAGGGGAATTCGTTGGAGCAGTTTCCTGCGTGCTCACGGCAGCTTTAGTAGTGAGCCCGTGGCTGGTGCGCAATTACCAGGTCTTCGGCAAGTTCATTTTCGTGCGCGACAATCTTCCGCTGGAAATGTACGAGGCCAACAACGACCAGTCCACAGGCTTGTGGACCCGCAACGAACATCCCGGCAACAATCCCGAGGCCATGCGCAGATTTCAGGAATTAGGCGAACTCGATTTCATGGCCGAGAAGCAGCAGGAGGTTCGCCAGTTCATTCGCGAACATCCCTCACGATTTGTGTGGTTCACCGTCGAGCGCGCCGCTTATTTCTGGATCGCGCCTCCGCAGGCGGCCATCATCGCGGGCTACGATCTCATGATTTCGCGCCACACCAACTTCCTGCTGGGAGCGATATTTGCTTTCGCGGGATTGTGGCTGACCATTCGCAATCGAAAACGCGGGGCATTCCTGCTTGCATGTTTTTTGCTCATCTACCCGCTTCCGTATTATCTGGTCATGCCGTTCGTTCGCTATCGACACCCAATCGAACCCGAGATGCTCATGTTGATCGTCTATCTATTCTGGGAAGCCAGCAAAATCCAAATCCACTGGCCCCTTCGCAAAACGGCCTAGAACCTCCGCGCTGAAGTTGGCGACTTCCTCCTCTTCAATTTAAATTAAGTCATGCGGTCCATTCTGCAGAAACGTTCGCTGCGTTTCGTCTTCGCTGCCAACGTGATTTCGATGCTGGGCAGCGGCATGAACGCGGCAGCGGTTGCCTGGTACATTCTGCAGGCCACTCACTCTGAAATTGCTCTGGGAACGTTCGCGGTTCTGCAAACCCTTCCGGCAATGCTGATGCTGCCGTTCACCGGCGTCATCATCGACCGCGAAGACCGTCGGCGGCTGGTCATGATGCTCGACGCTGCTCGCGCCGTCATCATCCTCGCCGTTTCCATTCTTGCCTTCATGGGGAAGGCGAAAATCTGGGAACTTTACCTGATGAACACGCTGGTGGCCGCGGGCTTTTGGATGTTCTGGCCGACGATCACGGCACTGATCCAGGAGCTCACTCCCGGCGAAGAGTTTGTTCACGCCAATACTTTTCTCTTAGCCGGGATCCAAGGCGGATGGCTGATTGCGGGGTCGATCGTGGGATTCGTTTACAACCGCATCGGCCTGGGCGGAGTGCTGCTGATCGATTTCTCTACCTACCTGGTTTCGTTTCTGTGTTATTTCGCGGTGCGCAAAGGACGGCACGTCGTGCCGCGCCCAGCCGAACTTCGCGCTGACATCCAGGCTGCGGAGACCGCACTCGAACGATTCATGCGCGAGATGCGCGAAGGCTTCGACTTTCTTCGTGGCCGCCGCAGTCTGGTTTTCATGGGAATCAGTTGGGCCTTATTTCTGGCCGCAATGATGACCGGAGTTGTGGTCACGCCGCCGTTGAGTGACAACGTGTTTCACGCCGGCGCCATGGGTTATGGCTGGCTCAATGCGGGATGGGGCACGGGGGCGTTCATGAGCGCTCTCTATGCTCCGTGGTTCATTGCGGGACTGGGCGCACGGCGCTCGATCGCAATTTCGATGGGTCTACTTACCATCTGCATGATCCTCGCGCCCCTTTCGGCGTTACTAGTCATCGCGGTGTTGCTTTACGGAGTGATGGGGTCGGCGCGAGGAGTCACGAGCGTTGCCATGAACACCAGCATCATGGAGCAGGTGCCGCAGCATTTCATGGGACGCGTGCAGAATACTTTTTACTTCTTGGGGACCGCTCTGCAAATTATTCTGGCTATCCTGGTAGGAGCAGTCGCGCAGGTCAGCCTGGTAGCAGGATTTTCGATCATTGGATTAGCGTACGCCGTCGCATTCGTCAGCGCGATTTGGCCAGTGGGAACGCCTGCGCCGGTTGAAGAAGCCGCGCCAGTAAAGTAAGAACCACCTTCCAAAGAGTCACGGAGACATCAGAAAAGTCGCGAGGCTTTGAATTAAAACATTGGGATTTTCTCTGTGACTCTGTGCCTCTGTGGTAAATAAGGCCTTCCCGCGTTATCCTTTCAAATTCAGAAGGAGCCCAAGCATGTCCTCCAGCCTCGAAGGTCGAATCGCGGTTGTTTTCGGAGTTGCGAATAAACGCAGCATTGCCTGGTCGATTGCGCAGGGATTGCACAACGCCGGCGCAAAACTGGCCATCACGTATCAAAACGAACGGATGGCTCTCGAAGCGAAAGACCTGATCCTTTCGCTGCCGGGCGCGGAGGCATTCCAATGCGACGTTTCGAACGACGCCGAGATCGATCAGCTTTTCGCCCAAATTAGAGAACGCTATGGCAAGCTGCATGTTCTGGTTCACAGCGTGGCTTTCGCGCCAGCGGACGAACTTAAGGGAGACTTCGTAAACACCACTCGCGAAGGATTTCGCGTGGCGCTCGACGTGAGCGTTTATTCGTTGATCGCAGTCGCCCGCGCCGCGGCGCCGCTCATGGACAGCGGGGGATCGATTTTGACGATGACGTACTACGCCTCGGAAAAAGTCGTGCCCCGATACAACGTCATGGCCGTGGCTAAGGCCGGGCTCGAATGCACAGTGCGCTATTTGGCGTTTGAACTCGGCAGGAAAAATATTCGTGTGAACGCAATTTCCGCGGGTCCGATCAAAACTCTGGCTGCGCGCGGCATCGCCGGCTTCGGCGATATGCAAAAAACTCACGCCGAGCGCGCGCCTCTAGGCCGCAACGTAGACGTGAGCGAAGTCGGCGCGACCGGCGTGTTCTTGGCGTCTGATGCCAGTTCCGGCATCACCGGCGAGGTCATTTACGTAGACTGCGGCTACAACATCATGGGCTTTTGAGCCCCATTTACCACAGAGTCACAGAGACACAGAGAAATCTTTCTTGTTTGTTCTTTCGTCTCTGTGACTCTGTGACTCTGTGGTGAACGCTCTTAGCCCATAATTCGAACCCGTCGCTCGTTTTCTCCCACGCGTTCCAATACGATCTCCACATCGCGCTCCCGTTCGAAGCGTGCGAATTTTTCGCCCCACTCGATCAGCAAGATGCTGTTGTCAGCAATAAGATCATCGAGCCCCAACGTCTCAAGCTGGCGAGGCGTGTCCACGCGATATAAATCGATGTGATAAAGATTGGCTCGGGGTCCTCGATATTCGTGGATCAAAGTGAAGGTCGGACTGGTTACATCTTCTTCCGAGGCCGCATGGAAGCCTTCCGCGATGCCTTTGACGAGAGTCGTCTTGCCCGCTCCCAGATCACCGCGAAGCACAACGATTTTCGGTGGAGCCAGCGCCACAGCCAGCGTGCGTCCCAAAGCGATTGTCTCTTCCGGCGATCGGGTGATGAATTCTCGCGTCTCCATGAGAGTCGGGAGAACCAGTATAGCGAGAGTTATGCTTCGAACTGGTCATTCCGAGCGCAGCAAGAAATCCCTACTGCGGGCAGCATATTTTGGGTAGGAATGCTTCGACTCCGAGACAGATTCGTCTTCGCGAATATGTTTCTACGCTCAGCGCGGCCGAGGGTCGTTTTACTTTCTCTTCGGCGGGACCCACTGGCTGGAGCGAAGTCCGAGGAAGTCCTGATCGACGCGGGAATCCAGTACATTGCGCAAGACTCTTTGATCGTCGTCCTCTAAGGCAATGAAGCGGAACGGCTGCATAATTTCGGTTTTGGATTTGCGTGTCGGCTGCAAAATCTCCGCCATTCCTTTCACCGCGCCGGACTCCGTCTGAATCGCGACCTCGACCAGATTGCCCTGTTCAAGCGCCCCGGCCAATCGCAGCATGCCGCCGGTTTCGGAAATGGATTGCAGTTTTGCCCGCGCGCTCCGCCCATCATTTA
>JBEKGG010000121.1:0-11912 GCA_050012915.1 Terriglobales bacterium
CAGGGCGCGTGGATCCGCTGCGAGCGCTGTCGGTTATTTGGCAGATATGCGCCGGATTGACCAACACATACATAGAAGTCAGCCATCCCGGCGTCTCGGTCTTAATTCGAGTTGTCTAGGAGGAAGTATGAACGAAAATCGCCGTCAAATTCTCGAAATGCTGTCTGCTGGTCAAGTTAACGCCGACGAAGCGGAACGCCTCATTTCCGCCGTGGAAAAAGATCCGCCTCCGTCCAACGGTTCTGCGTCGAGTCCGAAAGCGAAGGCCAAGTATCTCCGCGTCATGGTCGAGTCCGAGGAGAATGGTCGAGATCACGGCCCGGTGAAAGTGAATGTTCGCGTGCCTATGCAGTTGCTTCGCGCAGGAGTGAAGCTGGCCGGCCTGATTCCGGCTCAGGCTCGCGATCAAGTGAACGCCGCGATGCGCGAACATGGCATGGCATTCGATCTTTCGCAAATTAAGCCGGAAAATCTCGAAGAACTGGTCGACCAACTTAACGATCTCAGCGTCGACGTTGATGTCGACGACGCCGACAAGGCTAAAAGTAAAGTGAAAGTAAAAGTCTTTTGCGAGTAAGAAAAGTGGAGTTTCCCAATAGTCCTCCACGACAGGTGGCTCATTCTAGTCGCGTGGCCCAGTCAACATTCCCGGCCTAAATTTCGCAAAAGCGCGAAATTTAGAACGGGGCACCCCGTTTCCAATGATTAACTGGCAGACGGCACGACCCAATCCTCCAGACGACTCTTCGGGGTGCCCCGCTCAAGCTTCGCTTGGGCGGGGCTTCCGTGAACGTGAGCCAGGTGCCCCATGGGATGCGCCGCAGGTAATCGGCCTAATCGTATTTCTCATACAGAATCGTCTTCCGGTCCCAGCCAAGCGACTTCAGCAAGTCGCGGTTGGCCTTGACCATTTTGTCCAAGCCGCAGATGTAAGCGTGCATGTCGGTCCGGCCTTGCGCGATCGCGGGCACATGTTCCTGCACGTAGCCGCGAGCGCCCCCCCAATCAGGACCGCCGCGGCTCAAAGTAGGCAAGTAATGAAAATTCGCGTGCTGCTCGGCCAATCGCAGAAATTCATCGTGATAGTAAATGTCTTTCTCAGTCCGATTGCCAAAAATCAGGTAGAGCTGCTTGCCTTGGTGGCGTGCCTCGTCACCAAGCAGCCAATGCAGCATCGAACGAAAAGGAGCAATCCCGGTACCCGTCGCAATGAAAATCGTATCCCGCATCGGCGGACGCAAAATGAAATCGCCGAACGGTCCTTGGCACTGGATCTCGTCACCTTCTTTCATATCGCAAAGAAAATTGGACATGAAGCCGTCCTGTAC
The DNA here is from genome assembly GCA_050012915.1 of Terriglobales bacterium. Taxonomy (GTDB): domain Bacteria; phylum Acidobacteriota; class Terriglobia; order Terriglobales; family Acidobacteriaceae; genus JABDBE01. The sequence continues at coordinate 1,329 of JBEKGG010000121.1, forward strand.
CCGGTTCAGACACAAAGCGAAGCGGTTTTCGTCCGAGGGCGGGGATGCAATTGAATAGGCGCGGACGATCTCTTCGCCATTGGCCTTGTTAGTCTTGAAAGAAAGCCACTGCCCCGCAACGAAACCGAAGCCCGGCGTGCCGTTCATTTCAAATGCAAGATGCTTGGTAAGTTCGGAGAGCGCGAGGGAGCGGACGAGTCGCGCAGTAAAGGTTTGTAATGGCATCCTTAATGTAGATGAAAGAAAGAGTGCCGACGACGCGACCACTCTGCCTCACAACACTCTGTCGTCCTGAGCGGAGTTGTCGCCCGCAAAGCGGACGACAACGCAGTCGAAGGACCCTTATATTTCTCATCTACAAAGGCGCATCAAAGAGTGCTCTCGTCGGCGCATGGTGAGAATGCCTTGCCACGTTGAACCTAGCCCAGAGACGGCGAGATCTTTCGACTCCACAATTCGATTCGCGCAGCGAATCGAATTGCAACGCTCAAGATGACAAAGTGTTGGTTGAGAAAGCCAGAAGCCAGAAGCCAGAAGCCTTCCTACTCGACCGTCACAGACTTAGCCAGATTCCTCGGCTGATCCACGTCGCACCCTCGGCGCACCGCAATGTGATACGCCAGCAATTGCAACGGAACGATCTCAAGAATGGGCGACAGTTCTTCCGGCGCGGATGGAATATAAAGCACGTGGTCTGCGGCCTCTTTGATCTCTTCGTCACCTTCGGTGGCCAGCGCGATCACGATGCCAGAACGAGCTTTCACTTCTTTTAAGTTCGAAGTCGTTTTCTCGTAGCGCACCATCGATAGTTCGTTCTTCGGATCACGCGTCGCAATAATGACGACTGGGAGATTCTCGTCGATCAGCGCATTGGGGCCGTGTTTCATTTCGCCGGCAGGATAACCTTCCGCGTGGATATACGAAACCTCTTTCAATTTCAGCGCGCCTTCAAGGGCGATCGGATAATGGATGCCGCGTCCCAAAAATAAAAAATCCTGCGCGCGGACGTACTGCTTTGCCAGGTCTTCGCAAGCTCGGTCGTGGGTGAGCAAGTGCTCGAGTTTGCCGGGAATCAACGTGAGTTCGCGAACCGCTTCCGCGGCTTGCTGTTGATTCATCGTGCCGCGCACCTGCGCCAGATAAAGTGCAAACAAATAAAGAGCGGTGAGTTGTGCAGTAAATGCCTTGGTAGAAGCCACGCCAATTTCCGGGCCTGCGTGCGTGTAAATCGTTCCCGCAGCCTCGCGCGTGATCATCGAGCCGACTACGTTGCAGATGGCGAGCGTCTTTGATCCTCTGGCCTTGGCCTCGCGTTGAGCCGCGATAGTGTCCGCAGTTTCTCCGGATTGAGAAATTACCAGCGTGATTGTATCGGGAGCGACGATGGGATCGCGATAGCGCCACTCGCTCGCGTAATCCACTTCGACCGGGATGCGCGCCAGGCTCTCGATCATGAATTTGCCCGCCTGTGCCGCATGCCAACTGGTGCCGCAAGCTTCGATGTTAATCTTCTTGGCGGCTTTGAATTCCGCTTCGCTGATTTCCATTTCGTCGAGAAAAATATGACCAGTCTCCTGCGAAATGCGTCCCAGGGTAGTATCACGCACCGCCCGTGGCTGCTCGTAAATCTCTTTGAGCATGAAATGCTTAAATCCGCCCTTTTCGGCCTGAATTGGGTCCCAGGTTACGTGCTGGACTTTGCGTTCGAGAGGTTTGCCGGCGAAGTCGGTTACCTTCACGCCTTGAGGCGTGACCACAGCGAGATCGCCATCGGCGAGAAAGAACAAGTCGCGGGTGTGATACAGAATTGCGGGTACGTCGGAGGCGACGAAGTATTCGTCCTTGCCCAAGCCGATTACCGCAGGCGGGCCGTTGCGGGCGGCGATGATGGTATCGGGCGCGTCGGCTGAGATTACTCCGAGAGCGAACACGCCGGTCAACTGGCTCACCGTTTTTCGAACGGCTTCTTCGAGCGATGGCCGAGTGCCGTTGGTTTTGGCAAAATATTTTTCGACCAGGTGAGCAATAACTTCAGTATCTGTTTCGGTGGTGAATTTGTGGCCTTCTGCGATGAGCTGTTTTTTCAGCGTGACGTAGTTTTCAATGATCCCATTGTGCACAACGACGATTCGCCCGGTGCAATCACGATGCGGGTGCGCATTTTCTTCCGTGGGGCGGCCGTGTGTAGCCCAGCGGGTGTGGCCGATACCGTAGGTCCCGTCCAGCGGTTTCAGGCGAATGACTTCTTCCAGATTGCGCAGCTTGCCTTCGGCGCGACGAATCTGCAGGCCGTCGCCATTTCCGCAGACTGCGATTCCGGCAGAGTCATAGCCGCGATATTCCAGACGCCTCAACCCGTCGATGATGACGGGCACCACGCTCTTCTTGCCGACGTATCCAACAATGCCGCACATATGCAACTCCGATGCTAACTGACTCGCCAGGGAGTAAAGGGCGCATTTTGCTCGGAACTCCCTGAAACCTCATGGTGAAATCCGGGAGCTTTGGGTCCTTCGACTCCGCTCAGGATGACAAAGTTTTTCTAGATGACAAAGTGACAAAGCTTTCGTAGACGACAGAGTTTTGGTCGATGACAGCTCACTCGTAATCTATTCTTCGAGAGAGAAGCGGAACTCCTCGATGACCGGGTTGGTTAGCACTTCGCGGGCCATGCGCCCGACTTCCGCTTCCGCTTCCGCCCGGGTGAGGCCACCATCCAACGTGAGTTCGAAATACTTACCTTGGCGCACTTCTTCCAGGCCCTTGTATCCCATTTTCTTAAGAGCACCCTGGATGGTTTTTCCCTGGGGATCCAAAACGCTCTTCTTCAGCGAAACATAGACGTAGGCTTTCATGGGGGATTTCTCATTATACGTCAGGCAGGAGGGGAAGCGCGGCACACGATTGGACTAGACCAATCGTGCGATTTGCGCGTCCAGGTCGGCCAGCGCGCTGTCCAGGATTTCGCGGTGACGCGGATTCTGGGCAGCTTCGAGTTGCTGGAGCACATTCTTGCGCGACAAAAGCAAACTTTGGCGCTGGCGCTCGTGGGCGATTTGAGCGGGACTTCGCGGCGGCCCGGCCGGGCTGGGAGTGGAGAGTGCTTGAGCCTGCTGATCCTCAACCGACTTGCTTTCCCATCCCCGCGCCACTCAGAAATTATAACCGCTCCCGCCATCGAGATGGCGATTCTTGTCGAATCGGTGGACGTCTCGGGTCGAACGTGTGAAAGCTGTATGACACGAAAAGTGTCAACTTGGCACCAACCGTGCCACCTTTTGAAAATAAAAGTGCTTGCATACTGCGGTTTAGGGTTTATGATTTTCAGAAATCGGATCCAAGTTGTTGATGGGAAGGTTTGCTCGAGGGGGACTTCCTGAAGGACTCGCGCAAATGGACCCTGGCAGTCGCCACTTTGAAGTAGATGGAGATGTCGGTCGTTACGAGGCGCTGCTGCAGATGGCGGACCTGGTGGTTCATCATCGTAGCGTGCCTGAGCTGTTGCCGGAATTAGCGCTGCGATTGCGTAACGTCGCCTCTTTTGAAATTGCCAGTCTTTGTCTTCACGATCCCGAAAAAAATGTAATGCGGATGCACTTCTGGGAGGGCAACGACCGCCTTTCGGACTCTGCGGAATTGCCGGTGGAAGAATCGGCCTGTGGATTTGTGTGGGAAAAACAGCTGCCTGTAGTGTTGCCAGACCTGCACCAGGAAACCCGGTTCCAGCGCGCGGTCAGTATTCTCAAAGAAAAAGGAGTTCGTTCCTATTGCGAGCTGCCCCTGACCACCGAGCAAAAGAGGTTCGGCGCATTGGGGTTAGGGAGTTTTCGTCCGAACGCTTACGGTGAGGAGGATGTAGAGCTGCTCCGTCGAGTCGCCGAACTGGTCGCGCTAGCGCTGGAAAACGCGATGACACAGGCCGCTTTTCAAGAAGAGAAGCTGCGGCTGCAGATGCTCCTGGAAGTGAGTACGACATTAATGTCCAACCTGGACGTTCGGCAGTTGTTTCCTTCGATTTCATCTTTGATTCGAAGAGTGGTGCCGCAAGACTACGCCAGCGTGGCGCTCTACGAAGATACCAATCATTGCCTGCGCGTGTATGCGCTGGATTCTCCGCTGGGAGATGAACTGATCAGCCCGGAGATGGTGGTGCCCATAGCGGAATCCGCTTCCGGATTGGTTTTCTTAAAAGGCGAAACCAAGGTCTGCAATCGCGAAGATCTGGTGGCGATAGGATCTCCGCTGGTGCGGCGGATGCTGGAGGTGGGAATTCAGTCGTTTTGTTCCGTTCCCCTTATCACGCGGAAGGGCAAGCTGGGCACTCTGAACCTGGGTAGCACAACCGACCACGCGTTTGCTCCGCAAGACATCAGCTTTCTGAAACAGGTGGCGGCCCAAGTCGCCATCGCGCTGGATAACGCCCGGGCCTACCGCGAAATCGCGGAGCTCACCGACAAGCTGAAAAAGGAAAAGCTCTATCTCCAGGATGAAATCCGCTCGGTGCTGAACTTTGAAGAAATCGTCGGCGAAAGTGCGGCACTGAAGCATGTGCTAACTCAGGTCAATACGGTGGCGCCGCTCGATGCTACGGTGCTGATCCTTGGAGAAACGGGAACGGGGAAGGAATTGATTGCTCGGGCCATTCACCGCATGAGTTCACGGAAAGACGGGAGTTTCATCAAGCTGAACTGCGCCGCTATCCCCACAGGACTGTTGGAGAGCGAGCTCTTCGGACATGAGAAAGGCGCCTTTACGGGTGCGGTCAGCGCCAAGATCGGGCGTCTGGAACTGGCCGACAAGGGAACGCTGTTTCTGGATGAAGTGGGAGACATCCCGCTGGAGCTGCAGCCCAAACTCCTGCGCGTATTGCAGGATCAGGAATTTGAAAGGCTTGGTGGCGTGCGCACCATCCGGGTGAATATACGGTTGATCGCGGCCACCAATCGGGATCTGGCGAAGAGTGTTGCCACGCGGGAGTTCCGCAGCGATCTCTACTATCGCCTCCATGTTTTTCCGGTTCATATGCCGCCCTTGCGTGAGCGGGGAAGAGATGTTGAGTTGCTGGTCCGGTATTTTGTTCAACGGTTTTCCCGCCGCATGAACAAGCAGATTGAAACCATTCCCTCGGAAACCATGAATGCCCTGGCGCGCTGGGAGTGGCCGGGGAATGTGAGGGAGCTGGAGAATTTTATCGAAAGATCGGTGATTCTCTCCGAGGGAACACTTCTCAACGTTCCGCTCTCGGAGTTGAGACCCACCTACGGGAACGTTCGCCACGACGCCACCCTGGAGAGTCTGGAGCGGGAGCACATTCTGCGCGTGCTGCGCGAAACCGGCGGAGTCGTCTCCGGTTTACACGGGGCTGCGAGCCGGTTGGGTATGAAGCGAACCACGCTTCAATCCAAGATGCAAAAGATGGGCATTACCCGCGCAGACTACGAAAACTGAAGGCCACTCGCAGAGAGCTCTTCTCATGACGTTATGTCGGCATGATGCCGTAGCCTCGGCAGAATCGCCTCACCGACGTTGCATTCACACATCCATATGATCCATTGCTTCTAATCTTTGCTGGCACCTAGAGCCACATTCGAGTTTGGCACGCGGGCTGCGAAGGGAGGCATCGAGCCGACTCCTTAATCTCCTAAATTCTAGAGAGATTGCTGAGAAAACAGAGAGCGAAACCTCATCGTCATCGTAAGACAGGCCTGATGCGATTGAGAAAGTTCGAGTGGCAAGGCTGTGTAGCGCCTATCCCCAAGGCCGCTTGCGCAGGATTCGAGGAAGCAAGAGGAGAATCCTATGCTTATCCAATTGGGTGCTGCGAAATATCGGGGCGGGGTCGAACGAATCATATCCGGTGCAAACCTGGCAGTACGACGCGAGCCGACCGGACAGAGGCCATTGTTCCCCCTGCTGGTTCAACTGGCTTCGGCAAAGCTGGCAGCATCGGGCGGAGTGGCGCCGAAGGAAAGCCTGGGGAAAGAATCTTGCGCATCGGTCGATCCTCTTTATCTGTTTTTGTGCGGGGTATCGTGGCATCGGGAACGAGATGCCGGCGCGGGTTGGGAATTGATTCAATTCTTACGATCGCAAGACAAAGGCTCACGAGCGGTCGCAGCGGCATTGCTGGCGAGAACGGAACACGCGCGCCTGCTGGTTCGGGATTTGCGTCGAGCTCGAGTTCATATGGGCAAGCCGGCCGAACGCAAAGTCGAGCATGCCGCAGAACCCGGGCTGCGCAAGGTGGATGAAATGAATACACCATATGGGCTGGAAATCATCGAGAGCTGCCTGACTTGCAAGCTGCGGAAGGATCACTGGTTCTGCGGGTTCTCAACCGACGCATTGAAAATGCTGAACGTCGCGAGCCATTTGAGCACATATCCTGGCGGCGCCGTCCTGTTTGTTGAAGGCCAGACACCACGCGGGGCATTTGTGCTGTGCTCGGGCAAAGCGAAGCTTTCGACTACCTCGCGCGACGGCAAAGTGCTCATTCTGAAAATCGCCGAAGCTGGCGAAGTGCTGGGGCTCAGCGCTGTGATATCAGGTGAGCCGTTTGAACTGACCGCCGAGACCGCCGGACCGTGCCAGATCAACTTTGTGGAACGAGAGGCTTTGGTGCGGCTGATCGAGAAGAACGGCGAATTCGGATTGCACGCATCGCAGGCCCTGAGCCGCGAGTTCCAGTCGGCGTATCGGGACATTCACGATCTGGTGCTGGCGCGTTCTTCCGCCGGCAAGCTGGCAAGACTGCTGCTTTCGTGGACCCCGATCCGGGAGCAGTTCGAGCCTCCCGAAGTCCGCGTCCGGTCCAGCCTGACGCATGAAGAGATGGCGCAAATGATCGGTTCTTCGCGCGAGACTGTCACCCGGTTGCTGAGTGACCTGAAGAAGAAAGAATTCATCCGCCTTGATGGTTCGACTCTGGTAATCCGCAATCGAACGGCGCTGGAAGCGCTGGCTGCATAGTGACGGATGCGGCCTCGATAGACGGCCGGTTGTCCTCCCCCGGCCGTCTATCCCCCCGATGTTCTCCCTAAAAATGAAAACCGAGCTGCGCAGTCAACGCGCGTGGCGTGACGTAGTGGGTTCCACTGAAGGTTGAAAGAAAGTTATACAGCACATAGTTGTTCGCAATGTTGATGGCGGTGAGTTGAAGACTCCACTTGTATTTATCACCGTGGAAGAGATTGTCGTGGCCCAGGGAGATGTCGAAGAGGTTGCGGGACGCGATGCGCGGTGGATTGTGGTCGTCGTTCTCAGTCCCGGGAGCCGGCACTTTTATAAGAGAAGATCCGAACTGCGAGGCGCCGCAATTGTAAGGCAGCGGTGAAGTGGGAGTTGCACGAACGCCGTTGCAACTGAACCCGGCCTGAAACTCCTGATCCGCAGAGAGCGGTACGCCCCCCACGTTAGAAGCGATCATGCTTACGTTAGGCACGCCGCCGATGAGGACGGATCCGGGGCAATCGTTTACCAGAGGGGTCGTCCCGTAGCAGGGAGTGGCGCCGGCGACGAGTCCGCTATCATACCGCCAGTTGAATCCCATCCATGGGCCACGCTTCCAGGGCTGGTATTGCAAGTGGGTCGTCTGGTTGAACTTTTCGTCGTGGTCGATGCGGAAGGGCAGACCTGCGCTGGTTGCCACGGTCGCGCCTGCTCCACCGATTTGCGGCTGGAAGAATCGCGCGGCCACGCTGGAGAAAACCATCAGGGCGGAGAATCCGTGAAGATTGGGAACGCTGATGCGGCCCGCATATCCAGGAATTTTGGAGTTGTGCCATTCGATCGGGAAGGTGATCGGAGTGTTGCCGAGCACGCTGAAATCGTAACCGTTGTGGGTGTACTTCGAAATCCACTCCCCCGAAAAGACCACGTACTTGCCGAAAGCCTGCTCGATGCCGGCGTGGAACTCGTTGCGGAAGCCGGGAGTTAAGCGATTGGCTTGGGACGAAGTGCAGAGAAGTAAGGGATCCAGGACCGGATTGGCGCATCCCAGGCTGGAAAGAATCAGATTTTCGTTGAAAGGAGATTCCAGCGTGCGGGCATAAGAAACGCGCAGGATGGTGTTGGTTTTCTTGACGTGGTAAGCGATGCCGACGCGGGGCTCGGCTTGCCGCGCAACCGAGAGACCGTTGTACAGATCACCGCGGATCCCCAGGTTGAACGACCAGTTGCCCTTGGTGATGCTGTCCTCCAGATACAGGGCCAGCTCCTTCACGTCGGTGTGGCCATCGAAGGTGAATAATCCGCCGCCGCGGGTCAAGTCGTAAGGAGCCAAGGTGGGATTGAAATTAGGGTAGAGGGCGCTGTTGGGCGCGTTTGGATTGGTGGAAATATTCGGCTGGTTGACCCCTATGCACTGCGAGGGATTCGTGAAACCCGGGACAGCAACGAAGGGGAACGGGTTCAGGGCGGTGACGGGCGATGCAGTGATACAGGGCGCGTTGAAAGCCGGATCGACGATGCCGAGCGTGTCGTTTTCGTTAAGGAAGGTTTGTTCGTAGGTGACTCCCGCCTTGACGTTGTTTATGCCCTTGACGTAGGAGACATCGGAGCGAAGTCCGGCATTGGTAAGAGTTCGGTTCTGGCCGACCGACTGTCTCTGGAGACTCGGTGGGCCGAGATCGGCAAAAGGATCGCTGCTGGGATAATAGTTGTAATCGTCGCGGCGAACAAAGGCACCCACAGTAAGCACGGTGGTCGGGCTTATCACATGCGTCCAAGAAGGAGCGATGTTGAATGTGCCAATCTTGGAACGTTGGTCGGTCGCTCCAACGACGTCGCCGTTGGGAGCTATTCCTCCGTAGTTTTCTTCGGACGGAAGAACGCCGCTGAGGCCGTTCCAGGCGGTGGCGTTTTCGGCATCGAATGAATTCGGGGTTTGAAACCAGCTGCGGCTGTAGCCGAAGTTGAAATGAATCGAATCGCCGCCCGAAAGTTGGTAGTCCACGCGGTCGAAAGCGTTTTGTTCGTTTCCTTTGTCGTGAATTACGGCGAATTCTGGCGGATCGAGGAAGCGGCCACTGTTCAATCCGCTAAGAGAAATGAAGTTGCCCCAGTTCTTGCCACCGTAAGCAAGATCGCCCGCCAAGGTGGATGAGCCGAACGATCCGTATGAAGCGGTTATGCTGCCATGAGGCGTAGTGACGCCCTGGCCCGAGCGTGTGGTCGCGACGATTACGACGCTGGTCTTGCCTCCGAACTCCGCCGGCGGCGCGCCGGAAATGACTTCCATGGATTGGACCGAATCAAGGGGAATCTGGTTGGAGAAGACTTTACTCTGCTGGTCGGTAATCGGCTGGCCATCGACGGAGAAAGAATTCTCGGCGTGATCGCCCAGGCCGTGGAAGAGGCCATTAGAATCGGCCGCGATTCCTGGCGTCGAAAGAGTAACCAGCGAACTCACCGAGGATGAAGAGCTTTCCAGCGGAATTTTGTCGAACAATTCCCGGTTAATGTCAGAGTGGAAAGTCGGATCGTTTTCCAGCAGATCTTCTCCGGCTTCGCTCTGCACGGTAACGGTTTCCGAAGACGCGGCGACCTGGAGATTGATTTTGATTTCCAAAGGCACGGAAGAGCGAACCTCAAAATCCTGGGCGTAAGCAACAAATCCCGCGGCTGCCACGCTTAAATGGTAGGGATTGAAGGGGACGTTCGAGAAACTGAAATGCCCGGCGCCATCGGTCGTGACGGATTGGTCGAAGTGGCTGACCGGATTGTGAATTTCCACCGTCGCACCGGGAACCACTGCACCGGAAGAATCCTGGACAGTGCCATTAAGAGATCCGGAATTGGACTGGGCGTTGAGGTGAAGACCTGACGCCAAATAGAAAATCACCACAAAAGCCGCGTGAAGCGACTTCTTGTAAGAAGCCTGCATGAATTCCTCCTATTGAGATCCAGGTTGACGAATGGGCTGAAAGGCCCAGATCAATTCTCGTGAGGGAATCCCTAGACTGCGGGAGGAGGACGGATGCGAAGAGAGGAGACGAAGCCAAACGAACTATGGTCGACTTGCGGCAATACGACCAGAACTCTGCGGACAAAAAGCGGAACCGGGCGATAGACAATGCTGACCAGAACTCCGGCATGAGCTACGGAGCAGATCGAACACTCATGACTGGGCAGTTTGGAGTTGTCAGAGTGTACGTGGACAGCCTGGACGATGCCAGTGAAAGCGACCAAGAGGACGCACAACAAAGACACAACTACCGACGTGCCTTTGCGCGACTTGTATCCAGACGAAGTCAAACCGAACGCCCCGCTTCGAATGCACTTCTAGTAGATATATACCACGATTTAGCCGTACGATGCGCTAGCTGGGGGACAAGTTGCCAGATCAAACGGTCATAGATGAAACAGTTCTCGCAGGCGCTTAGTCTGGGCGCGGCTGACAGGGATTTCCGTTTGTTTCTTGTCGTCCAGGCGCAATTGATAAGAGCTCTTGAACCAGGGAACGACTTCTTTGATGTGGTTGATATTTACCACGAAGGAACGATGCGCGCGCCAGAATAAATTAGGGTCAAGGCTGTCCAGCAGTTCTTCGAGGGTGCGGCAGTTCGATTGTCCTTCCATCCCATT
>JBEKGG010000122.1:0-11885 GCA_050012915.1 Terriglobales bacterium
ACTACTATGCGCACTCGCCGTCGAAACATTTCCAGGGGCAAGGATGGTCGCGCCCCGTGTACTTTACCATCTTGACCTCGCACACCATTCTCGCCATTGTAATCTTACCCATGGTGATTATCACGCTGATCCGCGGCTTGCGAGGCCGCTTCGAGAGCCACCGAGCCATCGCGCGCTGGACTTATCCCTTGTGGATGTACGTTTCCGTCACCGGCGTGATTGTTTATTTCATGCTTTATCATTTGTTCGCTGCATGAAAAAGCTTTTACCACAGAGACACAGAGTCGCAGGGAAGTTCTTTTTGTTCTCTGTGACATGTGACCCTGTGGTGAAATAAGTTTATGGCTGTCGTCAGATTAAAGATCGATGTCTCGGGCACTGTGGGCGACGAAGCTTGGCGCGCAATTCAGCCCTTCGATCAGATCCAGAGCGCGGATTTTGGGCCTCAATTTGGTAGCGGCGGACGCTGCAATCATCCGCTCGACGCGCCGCACAACAAAGGAGAATGGATCGGCGCTGAAATCCGGCTGCAGACGCCGCTTCTAGCCCAATATGCGGTCTCCCACTATCTTGAACAGGACCGCGTGCTCGACGCGGATGTGGTGGAGTAATCTTAATCGTCGATGTCCTCCCTGCCCAACGCAACTCCGCAAAGTTCGACCGAGGCAAACGACATCCCCGCACGTCCAGCGAAGCCGCGCATGTCTACGCGCAACCGGCTGCTGTTTCTGTTTACCGGTTGGTTAATCGTACTGATGCCGTTTCTGTTCTGGTGGAGCACCTGGTTCGGCCGCCAACTTTCCGAAAAGCAACTGACCGAATATTTGCAAGACCAGAAGCATCCGCGGCACATTCAGCACGCGCTGGTGCAAATCGGCGAGCGAATGACTCGGCACGATCCGAGCGTGACGCAGTGGTACGCGCAAGCTGTACGCCTCGCTTCGTATCCGGTCGAAGAGGTACGCAATACCGACGCGTGGGTGATGGGGCAGGACACCTCCGGTGCGGGATTCCATGAAGCTCTTCTGAAGATGCTCGCCGATCCGTCGCTCATGGTGCGAGGAAACGCCGCGCTTTCGCTGGTTCGTTTCGGCGACGCATCCGGGAGGCCACAAATAATCGAACTTCTGCAACCCTCAACCGTTGTCGCACCGCAGCCGGGGAAATTGATCGACACCACCGCGGTGGGTACTGCGATTCGTCAAGGAGGGATTGTCGCGAAGTTGCTGGCGGCCGGTCGGACCTCAGAAATCCGCTCGCCGATCACTGGCCGTCTGCGCGCGCTGTCTGCGCAAACTGGGCAGACGGTCGCGGCGGGCGCGGAGATCGCAACCATCGATCCGGGAATGGAGCAAGTCTGGGAAGCGTTGCGCGCGCTTTATCTTGTGGGCCAGCCGGACGACATTGCCGCAGTCTTACCCTACGAGCGGGAACTACCGGACATCCCCGATCACGTCCGCAAGCAGGCGATAGAAACAGAAAGAGCGATACGAGAGGGAACGCGGTAGCCATTGGCTGTTGCTCGTCGGTCGTTGGGCACGGTTTCACTCGGGGAATTGACTGGGCCGATCTAAGCCGACGACGAACGACCAAAGACTAACGGCCGCCTCTCAGATCGGCATTACGCCGACTTCTTTTTCCACCTCGACCGTGTCGACCATCACGATCGCGTCCCACGGACAGCCGTCGAGAAAGCATCCGTCCGGCCCTTTGCTGAGACACTTCTTACAACCGATGCAAAGGATCGGGTCGACCTGGATTCTGCCGAACGGCGGATGATCTTCGTCCGGAACCCAAAACATGCAATCTTCGACCGGGCAATATTCCACGCAGGCGGGAGAGCCGGCGCACCCCGTACAACACTCGGTGATAACCGCCAACTCCTTTGGTTTCTTCTTCCGAGGGGTCAATAACCCTTTTGATTTGGGCTCGAACTTGAGCTCGTCTGGCACCATCCCGGCGGGTTTCAGCGAGTCCGCTTCAGCAGGCATGGCACCGATTATACCGTAAGGCTTAGAGTTTCCCTTGACTAAAAAGCCGTGAGTAAACTCCGCAGATTCGAAACGACGGAGCCTGAGCTAATCGGGATAGGGCAGGAAAAAGGCGACGCGCTCGATTGGCGTCATCTCCCGTTTGAAGACTTTGTGGAAGCGTTCCTCGATCTGTTCGACCGTAAGAGCGGCCAGCTCTTTTGCCCACTCTCTGTCGTTCAGTTCCAACCTGTCACACGAGGAGTGTACTCTTGAAGCCAGCGTTTGTCACGAAACGTGCCAAGACGATGGTCCGGCTCTCTCGGACGTCGCCGATGCGTGACGCTATCCTGACAGTGCCCATTTCGGACCGGCCTGCCAGACTGTTTCCGCCTTTGAGATCAAAGGCCCGTTGGTTTCTGATATATTGGGCGTCCAGCCCCTGATTTGTTGTCCGTGCTCGCGTCTCGGCCAAGGGCGGAAGGAGTGCATTCATGGCAGGAAAAAGCGTCAATAAAGTTATTCTTATCGGAAATCTGGGCAAGGACCCCGAGGTGAAATATACCCAGGGCGGGATGCCAGTCGCCAAGTTCTCGATCGCGACCAACGAACGATTCAAAGATAAAGACGGCCAGTGGCAGGATCGCACCGAGTGGCACAACATTGTGGCGTTTCAACGCCTGGCCGAAATTGTTGGCGAATATCTGAAAAAGGGCGGCAAATGCTTTATCGAAGGCAGCCTGCGCACCAGTTCCTGGGACGACAAAGAAACCGGTCAGAAGAAATACAAAACCGAAATCATCGCTAATGACCTGGTCCTGCTCAGCGGACGCGGCGAAGGTGCGGGAGACGATTCCGGGGGACGCTCCCGCGGTGCAGCGGCCGGAAATAATTTCGATCAAAGCACTCCCGAACCACAACCAGCGCCATCCACGCCGATCAGCGACGAAGATATTCCGTTCTGATCATGGCTTGAAACTGATACGACGTTCTAACTCTGGTTATATTTACGCCGCCCGTTGACTTAACGGACCGTCGCCAACATGACTCGCCAGCCTGCGAACTGCCAAAGTCATCATGAGCCGGGTCGTGCCAGTCATGATCATGCTTACGCCGACCAACGTGCCAATAACCCATAACGAACTAATGGGCCACTGATTCCAGATCAAGAAACCCAGAAACAGAGTAACGACTCCATCCAGCAGCATCCACGGCGAGCTGCCGCTTTTGCGAGTGGCGAAATAGGCGACCACGTCCGCGACACCTTCTGCGAACAGGAATATCCCGAGCACAAGAGTAAAAGTGGCGGTTGCCAAGACCGGATGGGCGATGAAATAACCTCCGGCCACAAGGTAAACAACAGCGACAAGAAGCTTCCAGGCAATGTGGCCAACGCCCTTTGACTGAAAGGCGTGAACCAGTTGCACTATGCCGTCGAGCACAGCCAGCCATCCGATTACGATAACGACTCCGACGGATGTGGCCATCGGCAAAGCGATGGCGAGGACTCCGAAAATAATCAACACGATCGACAACACCAGCGAGGCTTGTGACGCGCGCTTTAATCCAGTTTCCATCGTGGCCATTGGTTCCTCCTAATCGATCACTGCAGCGGCAAGTTTCTAGCGTATTTTTGCTGTTGTCAACTGTAAATTGTGTCCGGCGGCGGCGACGAATCCCCACCCCCGAAAAGTGGGCTGCTTTGAAAATCCGACCGCGCTGCCATACATTCAAGGCCTTCAACCGCTACAATACCTGCGGAGATTTTCTATGACATCTCTTGCCAGCAAGACTTGCGTTCCCTGCCGCGGCGGCGTGCCTCCGCTCAAAGGAAAAGAACTGGAAGCGCTGCATCAGCAAGTACCGCAATGGAATTTGATCAACGAGCACCACATTACTCGCACTTTTACTTTTCCTGATTTCAAGCAGGCGCTCGATTTTGTGAATCGAGTGGGAGCAGTGGCGGAAGAACAGGGACATCATCCCGACATTCTGCTGGCCTGGGGGAAAGTGGAAATCACATTGTGGACGCACAAGATCGATGGCCTCACCGAGAGCGATTTCATTATGGCCGCGAAAATTGACGAACTGCGCTCGGGCTAAATCGGAATTCGCGAATGTAAGGGCAATCAGGTTCGAGACGCAGCTAGCTCTGTTCCTACAGGATGGAAAAATGAAATTTCTATCACGCATCTTTGCTGTGCTGGCGTTCACCACGGTCGCATTGTCGCAGGCGGATCAAATTGCTCCTAACGAAAATCTCGTCGCCGAGGGGATTCCAAAGATTCCCGTCTCTTTGTCGGAGACCGCGCAGCGCTACACGAACTTTCGCGCAGCCGTGTTGGATAGCTGGAATCCCACGAAACGGGAAATGCTGATCGCCACGCGTTTTGCCGATACCTATCAAGTGCACACGGTGAAAATGCCGGGCGGTGCGCGCACGCAACTGACTTTTTATCCCGACCGCGTAGCGGGCGCGCTTTATCCTCCCACCAGGGATGATTTCTTCGTGTTTTCGAAGGATGTGAGTGGTGGCGAATTTTATCAGCTCTATCGTTATGACCTGGCTAGTGGGAACGTCACGCTGCTTACCGACGGCAAGTCGCGCAATACTGATCCAGTGTGGAGCTACTCCGGCGACAGACTGGCGTACACATCGACCCGCCGCACTGGGAACGATCTTGATCTGTATACGGTCGAACCAGCGAATCCAAAAACGGATCGTCTGGTGGCGCAACTCACAGGTGGCGGCTGGCAGGCTTTGGACTGGTCGCCAGACGGAAATAAAATTCTCGTGTTGGAAGGAATCTCGGCCGAGGAAAGCTACCTTTGGATCGTCGATGCCGCAAGCGGAGACAAGACGCTCATCACGCCCAAGGGTGGGCCAGAAAAGATTGCCTACAACAGCGGCCGCTTCAGCAAAGACGGTAAGGGTCTCTACGCGACCACAGACAAGGATTCGGAGTTTCTGCGTTTGGCCTACATTGACTTGGCAACCAAGGAACACACCTGTCTCACCAGCAACATTCCCTGGGATGTAGATGAATTCGGACTTTCCTATGACGGCAAGGTGATCGCCTTTGTAGCCAACGAAGATGGTTTCGGCATATTGCACCTGCTCGACACCAAAAGTCGAAAAGAGAAACCGGTCCCCAGCCTCCCCAAAGGCGTGATCTCGGGCGTCACCTGGCACAAAAACGGTCGTGACTTGGGATTCAATCTGACTTCTGCTCGATCCAGCTCGGACGTTTACTCGCTGGACGTGCGAACCGGAAAGGTGGAACGATGGACGTTCAGTGAAACTGGAGGATTGAATGCGGCGGACTTTCCGGACGCCGAACTCATCCACTGGAAATCCTGGGACGCGCGCAGCATCAGCGGTTTTCTCTACCGGCCTCCCGCGAAGTTTACTGGCAAGCGACCGGTGATCATCAATATTCACGGCGGCCCTGAAGGTCAATACCGGCCTGGCTTCCCCGGTCGTTGGGATTACTACATGAACGAGCTTGGAATTGCGATGATCGCGCCCAACGTTCGCGGCTCTACCGGCTACGGAAAGACCTTTCTGTCTCTTGACAACGGGCTGCTGCGCGCTGGGTCGTATCAAGACATTAATACGTTGCTGGATTGGATCCAGACTCAACCCGATCTTGATTCCAGCCGGGTGCTGATAACCGGCGGAAGCTACGGCGGCTTTATGACGCTGGCCGTCGCTACCAATTACAACGACCGCATCTGTTGCTCAGTCGACGTTGTAGGTCCATCGAATTTAGTGACATTTCTCGAGCACACTTCGGGATACCGTCAGGATTTGCGACGCGCAGAGTACGGCGATGAACGCGACCCCAAGATGCGTGAATTTCTCGAGAGCATTGCGCCGTTCAACAAGGCGAAGAACATCACCAAGCCGCTGTTCGTAATCGCTGGGAAGAATGATCCGCGAGTGCCGGTAAGCGAATCGGAGCAGATGGTTTCTATCGTTCGGCAGAATGGCACTCCGGTTTGGTGGCTGATGGCGAAGGATGAAGGTCACGGTTTCGCGAAAAAGCAGAATCAGGATTACGAGTTTTATGCGACAGTCATGTTCGTGAAGGAGTATTTGTTGAAATAGCTTCTGCTGGCTGGCATATTGAGGCTGAAACTGACAGGTGCGAGCCGAGAGCTTCTATAATCTTTTCATGCTCGATGAAAACGATTTTCGCAAACAAGCAGACGCCGCCTTGGAATCCCTGAAACAAAGTTTGATTACAGCTGAGGAATCCGCCGATCTTGAAGTGGAAGATCAATCAGGAGCGCTGCACATCTCCTTCGACGATGGCTCCCGATTTGTTATTTCGCCGAACGCGCCGGTTCGGCAGATTTGGATTTCGGCGCTGGCCACCAGTTTCAAACTGGACTGGTCGGACCCGAATCAATCTTTCGTACTGCAGAAAACGGGGGAGGGATTGAAACCGTTGGTCTCTCGATTGATCAATCAGCAGTTAGGCGAGGAAGCGGTTACGCTCGCTTAACTTGATGAGGCGCTAGCGCCCATCTTCTGCTTCAGGTGCTTGGCAATCAGTTGGCCGTGGAAGCGTCCATTTTCGATGAAAATCTCATTGGTTCGGGAGCCAGCCACAATGACGCCAGCCACGTAGATGCCGGGAACATTGCTCTCCAGTGTTTCGGGGTCGCACACGGGCCGGCATTGCTCGGACGATAGCTCAATGCCCATGGAGCGCAGAAAATCGTAATCAGGATGGTATCCAGTCAAGGCAAAAACAAAATCGTTCTTTGCGCGAATCACACCGTTGGGAGTGTAGATCACGACATGATCCGCCAAGATTTCTCCCACTGAGCTATTGAAATAAGCTTTGATCTCGCCGTTTTTGATACGATTCTCAATGTCAGGCAGGATCCAGTACTTCACGTGGTGATGTATCTTCGCCCCGCGATATACCAGGGTCACTCGCGCTCCGTGCCGCCACAGATCGAGCGCCGAAATAGCCGCGGAATTTTTGCCACCGATAATCAGAACATCATTGTCAAAATACGGATGAGGCTCGCGGTAGTAGTGAAACACCTTGGGCAGATCTTCCCCGGGAATATTCAGCATGTTTGCCAGATCGTAATATCCGGTCGCCACGATCAGCTTGCGCGTGTGGTAGTCGTAGATTCTTCCCAGCCGATCCGTGGTCGTGACCTGGAAGTCGCCGTCCTTGCCGTTCACAGTTTTCACCCACTGATATTGCGCGATTGGCAGGCGGTAATGCTCAGCGACCTTCCGGTAATATTCCAACGCCTCTTGACGTGTCGGTTTCTGGTTTGCCGTGCTGAACGGGATCTCGCCAATTTCCAGTAGCTCCGGGGTGGTAAAGAAAGTCATATTGGCCGGGTAGTTGAAGATTGAATTCACCACGCAGCCTTTATCGATGGAAATGACCTTGAATCCGGCCTTTTGCGCCTCAATCGCGCAAGCAAGGCCAGTAGGCCCGGCGCCGATCACCAGCACATCGACCCGCATGTTGGAATGTATCTCGGTTTGAGCGCGCGGGAGCGTGTCGGGAACCTGTAAGGCGACGTCGGACATTTGCTTCGTGACCAAATTGCTTCTCCTGGAATCAACACAAAGCACGCAAGAAACAAAAGTTGTTCCTCTGGAAAGATAAAGATTCTATATTCGATTGAGCTTGTCCACAACCTTCGCTAACCAATTCCTTATGCGACGAGGCGGACAAGGAGCCGCAACTTAGATAAGGGCGCTGACGGGGCCGACACTGGTATTTTGGGCGAAAGCGTGGAATCATAGTCGGCGGGAGGTCGCCGTGGCCACACGAGATAGGATCGACTGGTCGGAGTCCCCCATGGTCGAGATTAAGCCGGGAGTGCAAAGCGGCGCCCCTGTGCTGCGCGGCACGCGGATGCCTGCTAACGCGATTGTCGATAACTTCGACTACGGCATGAGCGTCTCCGAAATTGCCGAGCAGTTTGAATTGCCGCCCGATCGCATCGAGGCGGTCTTGGCTTACGCACAGAGCCACCGCGTTGCGCATCCTGTCTAGATCTCATGTCGACTCTTGCCGAATCTGCCGCGCAGACCAAAACAAAGACCCGCATCGAATCTGACAGCATGGGACAGATCGAAGTCCCGGCCAATGTTTATTGGGGCGCACAAACGCAGCGCTCGCTGCTCCACTTCAACATCGGCCGCGACGTCATGCCGCCGGAATTGATCCGTGCGTTTGGCATTCTCAAGAAAGCATGCGCGCTGGTAAACCAGGACTTGGGCAAGCTTCCTGCCGACAAAACCAAACTTATCGTGCAAGCCGCAGACGAGGTCATCTCTGGCAAGCTCAACGACCAGTTTCCCCTGCGCATCTGGCAGACGGGCAGCGGCACGCAGACCAACATGAACGTCAACGAGGTCATCTCCAATCGCGCCATTGAACTGGCGGGCGGCGAGATGGGGTCGAAGAAGCCGATCCATCCCAATGACCATGTCAACATGTCGCAGTCGTCGAACGACACGTTTCCGACCGCGATGCACATTGCGGCGGCGGAGCGAGTGAAGAATGCACTGATTCCTGCCATTCAAAGCGTTCATGACGCGATCGCCGCCAAGGCCAAGGAATTCCACGACGTGGTTAAAATCGGCCGCACCCACTTGCAGGATGCTGTGCCTCTTACTTTCGGGCAAGAGTTTGGGGGGTGGGCCAGCCTTTTGGAGCGCGACATCAAGCGGCTGGAGCAAGTGCTCGGCGGCCTCTACGATCTTGCAATCGGTGGAACCGCTGTGGGTACAGGATTGAATGCTCATCCCGAATTCGCGGAGAGGACCGCGAAGAAAATCGCCGAACTCACGGGACTTCCCTTCCGCTCACACGGCAATAAGTTTGCCGCGCTTTCGGCTCACGATGAAATCATATTTGCGCAAGGCGCACTCGAAACACTGGCCGCGTCGCTGATGAAGATATCGAACGATATCCGCTGGCTGGCTTCGGGTCCGCGTTGTGGCCTGGGGGAATTATCCCTTCCTGAGAACGAGCCCGGCTCTTCGATCATGCCCGGCAAAGTAAATCCCACGCAGTGCGAAGCCATGACCATGGTGTGCGTGCAGGTTCATGGTGCCACTGCCGCGGTTGGATTGGCGGGTTCGCAAGGCAATTTCGAACTCAACGTGTATAAGCCGGTGATCATTTACAACTTCCTGCACTCGGTGACCCTGATCACCGACGCGTGTCACGGTTACGTCGAATACATGATCGATGGCATCGAGGTCGACCGCGCAAAAGTTGATTGGTACGTGAAGAATTCGCTGATGCTGGTGACAGCGCTGGCGCCGAAGGTCGGATACGACAAAGCAGCGAAGATCGCACACACCGCCCACGTCGACAAGACTAGCCTGCTCGATGCGGCCTTAAAGCTGGGCTATCTCACAAAAGAGGAATTTCATCAGTTAATGAAGCCGGAGAAGATGACGCGGCCCTGATCGCCAGCTCAGTCGGGATCGTAAACTCCGTTGCCGTATCCTTTGCGCCGGATGTCTTCCTGCATTTTTTCGAGCTTAGCCTTTTCCTGGGCGAGCTGACGCTCCGACGCTTCGTATTGCGCCTTCAAGTTTCGGCCTCTGTCACACCAATCTTTGTAATAAGGCGTGTAATACGTGGAAGTCCAGCAGGCTTGCGCTTCATCGTCCTGGGCGAACCCGGTGCTCCACGCGTCAAACTCGTTCTTGAGACTTGTGATGTCGTTCTGTAGGTCGATGATCTTGCCCTTCTGCACTTTCACTTGATTCTGAAAGACCTTGCCTTGCGCCTCAAACCTGAGCACTTTTTGGTGATCTTCTTCGTCTGTCGCGTTGTCCCGCGCAGATGCTGCGGCCGAATCGCTGGGTGTCGGCACCGACTTGGGGACAGGCGGATTGCTCGCGTCGCTTAAATCGTGGTTCCTGATTACTTTTATTGGCGGGGCGGATTCTCGCGCTCGCTTCGACGCGCTTGCGGCAGCATCGACCGCGGATGGTTTGACTGGCTTTGAGTTCGCCGGCTGCGGGCTCGCTGGTTCTGAGGCGCTTGGCTGCGTGCCTGTTGATTGGGGAGGGCTGGATTGCTGACCGGTTTGGCTGGAGGCCAAAGTCGCCATGAGCAACCATCCGACCAACTCGAGGGCGCGACGAAGACGCATACATGCTGATCATATCGCCGCGCAACCCTTCGAATTGAAATTCTGCGAGTAACGGGCGGCCTTGTACTTCCGAGTGAGGAAGGGCTGGTTTGTTCTGCGGTAACTGATGCGGACTCAGTCAGCTTTCGCAACCGATAGTTCGGTACGCTTTCCCGTCTCGCTGGGACGCGTCTTGGGAGTGGTAGTTATTGTAATTACGCTGGCCAATACGAAGAGCGCTCCCAGGAATGTGCGCGGACCAACCGGTTCGCCTCCGACGAAATATCCCAGGGCAACGGCGACCACTGGATTTACATAGGCGTAGGTTCCCACCTTCGTTGGCGATTCATGGTGCAGTAGCCAGACGTAAGCAGTAAAACCAACGATCGAACCTGCGACGATCAGATACAGCAATGCGAACCAGGCTTTCATCGAAACCGCCTGCGGATGAAAGCCAGCGAACTCGCCGGAAAGCGCAGCCAGCACGAACAGCTGAGCTCCACCCAAAGTCATCTGCGCGGCGGCGCTCATGGGCTTCGAAGCCGGAAGCGCGAGCCGGCGAGTGAGAATCGTTGCTACCGACCAGGTAAACGCAGCCACCAGTAGGGCAAGTGCGCCTGCAGGATTGATGGGAACTTCTCCGAATGAGAAAGAATGAAGGGTCAGAACGGCGACGCCTCCCAGACCCACCAATAGAGCCAATCCGAGTCGTATGGTAAGACGCTGGGTGCGCAGAAAGATGATTTCAAGCAGCGTGATAAACACAGGAATCGTAGCCAGAACGATGGCGGCAATGCCCGACGGCACGCGCTGCTCGGCCCAGAACAGACAGCCATAGTCGACCAAGAAGATTAGCGTTCCAAGCAGTGCCGCCCCGGCCCACTCGCGCCGGTTGGGCGCGGGCGTGCCTTTCAATCGCATCCAACCGTAGAGCACGACGCCTGAGACAAAGAAACGCATGCCCGCCAACAGGAACGGCGGCACTTCCTGCACACCGATACGTATCGCCAAAAACGTCGATCCCCAGACGAAGTAAATGATGGCGAATGCCAGGAGGATCTTCCACGAAGCTGGACGCTCGGCGGTTTCCAATGGAATCTCCTTTGTTGGGATTAGAGGCGACTGGCTTATAGATGGTTCATTGCCCGCCCAGGAACTATGCCATCGCGATAAAAAGTTTTGATAGGTTCGAAGGGATCTCTCTTATAACCGCGCCGTTTTCCCAAACGTCAGCCCGCTTAACTTCGAACTCAGTTCTGCGCTGATGCCTTTCGATGCCAAAAGCACATGAAAGCTCTCTCCCATGCCGGCCGGAGTCACGAGATGTTTCAATTGCAAAGCGACTTTTGCGTGCTCCTGCGGCAATCGGCACTCTTCGAACGCGTCCGCAAATTGATTGTGCTCGCCGATTCCCAATAGGAACTGTGACTGCGTCAGCAAGGGCTGGACGTGCATTCCGGCTTGCTCGGCTGCGCTAGTGAGAGCCGTAAAATTCACGTGAGCCGTGATGTCCTGTTCGCCCGGAGCCTCGTAAGGGTTTGCGCTGACCGAATGCTGGCGATAGGCGGCGATGGTGCCGCGATCCCGACCCTCAAGCTGCTCATCTCGCGTATAGCCGTAATCGATTGCGATGATGAATCCTAGCTTTATGGTGGAGGCAATCTGAGACATACGACGTTGAGCGACGAGGGGGGCTTCGATTCGCTCTTCGGCTTCGGGATGCACGCTGTAGCGGTCGAGGAATTCGAACTCCTCGGGAGATGCGGGATGCCA
>JBEKGG010000123.1:0-11883 GCA_050012915.1 Terriglobales bacterium
TGAACTCTCCCAGACGAAAAGATTTCGTTGCCAGCAGACGCAAGAGTTCCTGACGGGCGGAAGACATGGAAAATCTAAGATAGCATGAAGCGGGCGTCAGGCTTCGGGCGCCGGGCGCTGCACGAGCCATTATTGATTCAGCTTCTCCAGGTGGCGGAATCCGTCGGTTCCGATGAATGTTATGACTGTCAGCGTGGAATTATAGGCAACGTGAACCAGGAAACTCGCGGCTACGGAACGAGCGGCGACCCGCGTGATAGTGAGCACTACGCCAACGATAAATATGATAAGTATTGGTCCCCACGCGAATCCGAGTTGCATGGCGTGCAGAAGGCCAAACCCAAGCGCGGTGGTGAAAACTCCCATCCAAACGCCCAAACGCCTGGCCAATACTGGATAAAGAAATCCGCGAAAAAACAGCTCTTCCATGAACGGGCCGAAGCTGATGGCAAACAACGAAGTGAGATAAGCTTCCATGGGGCGGCTGAAGAACTGATCGACGGGCACCCTTTTGGGAATCGGCAGGAAATGGGAGACCCCACTGAGGACAACCAAAAGAAGCGCACCAAGGCCGATCAAGCCAGCTATTTCAACATATTTATGTTGCGGCCAATTCCATCCTATGGCTTTGAGAAAACTGACCTGATACCTTCCCTCTACCAGGGCCACCATGAAAATAAGAACCGCGATATAGGCGAGGAACTCAGAGATTAATGCCAGCACAGGCTTTTGTGCGAGGTCAACCCAGGGAAGTCCCCGATAGATGAGCCTTTGCGCGAGGGTGGCCATGACTGCGAGAAAGACAAAAGACGCGCCCAGGGTGAAGAACACAATTTGCAGCACATCCCATCCGCTCCAAACCGGATTCTCGGCAGGGATTTCGATGATGGGCGCTGGAGGTTCCGGGATGGGAAGGAATCCAGGGTCGGACCACGGATTTGGGGGTGAGGACACGCGAGTCAGAATTACAACTGAGACATTTTGAATTTACACGAAAAAGAAAAGCGATGCCGACTGCTCATTAGTTCGTCCCTGCTTACTCCGCGAGCTTTTTGCGATCCGCGCAGTAAAGCTTTAATCGCAGAGGGCGCCGAGAAGACCTCGCAGAGTACGCGGAGAACATCACCGACGATTCACGCCAGCAATTCCTGTGTCGGAGTCTTTCTTGATTTTCCGTTGAAGTACGTCGCCAGCGCCTGTCCGGTGTACGACTTCTTATTCCGCGCGACTTGCTCAGGCGTGCCTTGAGCGACGATTCGTCCGCCATCTTCTCCGCCTTCGGGACCGAGGTCGATAATCCAGTCGGCGTTGCGGATCACATCCAGATTATGCTCGATAATCACGATCATATTTCCCAGGTCGGTGAGGCGGTGCAGTACATCTAACAATTTCTTCACATCGTCGAAGTGCAAGCCAGTTGTGGGTTCGTCCAGCAGGTAGAGAGTTTTTCCGGTTTGACGTTTGCTCAGCTCGCGCGCCAGCTTAATGCGTTGCGCTTCGCCACCGGAGAGCGTCACCGCGGATTGACCCAGGTGAATGTATCCGAGGCCCACATCAACCAGCGTCTGCAATTTCTGCCTTACCTGAGGAATATTTTCGAGAATTGGCAATGCGTCTGAAGCGGGCATTTCAAGCAGGTCCGCGATGGAGTATCCCTTGTACTTCACGGCCAGAGTTTCCTGGTTGTAGCGGCGGCCGCCGCAGCCTTCGCAAAGCACGTAAACATCGGGCAGGAAACTCATTTCGATGCGACGCTGACCCTCGCCCTGACAGGCTTCGCAACGTCCGCCAGCCACATTGAACGAAAACCGTCCTGGCTTGTAGCCTCGCTCCCTGGATTCGGGCAGCATGGCGTAGAGATCGCGAATCTGGGCAAAGACCCCTGTGTAAGTCGCGGGATTCGAGCGCGGCGTCCGACCGATCGGCAATTGATCGATACGGATGACTTTGTCGATGTTCTCCGCGCCTGAAATTGCTTTGTGAGCGCCGGCTTCTTCGCGTGAGCGGTAAAGAGTCTTCGCCAACGCGCGATAAAGAATGTCATTCACCAGCGTCGATTTTCCGGAGCCGGAAACTCCCGTCACCACGGTCATCACTCCGAGCGGAAAGGTGACATCAATGTTCTTCAAGTTGTTTTCGCGCGCGCCCAGAATCGCGATGCCGGCACCGTTTGTCTGCCGCCGCTCGGGCCGCATTTCGATCTGGGTTCGGCCCGAGATGTAGGCCCCGGTGAGCGAACCTGGTATTTCCATAATTTCTTCCGGCGTACCGTGCGCGACGAGTTCGCCTCCGTGCCGCCCAGCTCCCGGACCAAGATCGATGACGTAGTCAGCCCGCCGGATGGTTTCTTCATCGTGCTCAACCACGAGCACTGTGTTGCCGAGATCGCGGAGCTCTTCGAGCGCCTTTAGCAGTCGCGCGTTGTCGCGGTGATGCAGGCCGATGGACGGCTCGTCGAGCACGTACAGCACGCCTCTGAGCTTGGATCCGATCTGCGTCGCCAAGCGGATGCGCTGTCCCTCGCCTCCAGAAAGCGTGGCCGCAGAACGGTCGAGCGAGATGTATCCCAGGCCAACCGCATTCAGGAACTGCAGCCGTTCGACAATCTCATGCACCACGCGCCCTGCGATCGCAGCCTCTCGGCCGGTCAGTTGAATTTTCCTGGCCAGTTCCAGCGAACGAGAAATTGGAAGACTGGTAAAGTCGGCGATCGACAGACCGTTCACTTTCACTGCCAGACTTTCCGGACGCAGCCGTTGCCCGTGACACGCCGGGCATTCCGTAGCCGACATGTAGTCGAGCAGAAAATCGCGGTAGCCGTCAGATGTGGATTCTTCCAAAACTCGCTTTAGATAGCCGAGAATCCCGCTGAAACCGGTCTTGCCGCCTTTGCCGGCTTCTCCGAACAAGAGCAGGTTTTGCACCTTCTCCGGAAACTTCTCAAACGGCGTGCTCAGGTTCACGCCATGCGCCGTAGCTGCGATTTGCAGCATGTGAATCAGATTTTGGGACGACGAGCCCGGCCCCAATCCGCCGTCGAGCAACGGTTTCGACCAATCGACAATCACTTTCGCAGGATCGAAATCATAGCGGCTCCCAAGTCCATGGCATTCGGGGCAAGCTCCGTAAGAGCTGTTAAACGAGAATGAGCGCGGCTCCAGTTGAGGCACGCTGATGCCGCAATCCGGACAAGCCAACTTTTCCGAATAAAGCTGTTCGTCGCCGCCCACCACCGCAACTTGTACCAAACCCCCAGCCAGCTTCATCGCCAGTCCGACGGAAAGCTCAAGCCGATGCTCGATGCCTGGTTTCACCAGCAGACGATCGATGACCACCTCGATGGTGTGATTTTTCCGTTTATCCAGGGCGAGGTCGTCGTCGAGATTCACCAACTCGCCGTCCACGCGGGCACGGGTGAAG
The DNA here is from genome assembly GCA_050012915.1 of Terriglobales bacterium. GTDB lineage: Bacteria > Acidobacteriota > Terriglobia > Terriglobales > Acidobacteriaceae > JABDBE01. The sequence continues at coordinate 3,421 of JBEKGG010000123.1, forward strand.
CCGTGCTGTACCAGCTTTTCCATCTCTTTTTTGAACTCGCCTTTGCGCCCGCGCACGATAGGCGCCAAAACCATCACTCGATCTTCTGGAGTAAGCGCCATGACTCGTTGCACGATCTGGTCGGCAGTCTGGCGACTTATGGCACGACCGCACTTCGGGCAATGCGGGACCCCGATAGACGAGAACAAAAGACGAAGATAATCGTAAATCTCGGTGATCGTGCCTACGGTTGAACGGGGACTCCGGCTCGTGGTTTTCTGCTCAATCGAGATTGCCGGACTCAGCCCGTCGATGGCATCCACATCCGGGCGTTCCATCTGGTCAAGAAACTGGCGCGCGTATGCCGAGAGCGTCTCCACATAACGCCGCTGTCCCTCCGCATAGATAGTGTCGAAGGCCAGAGAAGATTTGCCCGATCCGCTTAAACCGGTGATGACGGTCAAGCTGTTGCGGGGAATTTCGACGTCGATGTTCTTGAGATTATGCTGGCGCGCCCCGCGCACCGAAATCTTGGTAATGGCCATAAACCGCGAAAGTAATGCCCTTCAGTGACCTTCCGTAATGTGGACGGGTCCCCAGAGATGTTGGAAAGTGGAGGTGCGCAGCTCTACTCACGTATCTTATTTGCAAACACTGGCAAGCGTCAATGCAGGTAGATTCAGGGAGCGCGACATCAACGGAAAGCCGCAATTGTTCGGAAGGTAGGAAACTTGGGCAGTGTATCGAGTGTGTGCATTCTTTGTTTTACCGTGGTAACTGGACTGGCAATTGGAATTTTATCCGCGTACGGCTCTGTCATCGGAATTCTTCGCACCTTTGCAAACCAGTCGCGACAACGCCCTTCTGAAAAACCTGTGCTTGCGCCGCAAGCCCGAACCGCCCACGCAGGCGGAAGCTAGCCTTACCCGCACAGGGTTCTGCTCTGGATAGTTCTCAACAAAACGGAATCGAGTTTAGAGCGGCTAGCTAGTTGTGCGGCTGAACGGGGTCGCCCGAACCCGGCTGGACTGGCGTTGCTCCGCCCGGGAAGGGTCGCATTCCTGGCGGCACCCCGGGCTGAATTCCCTGTTGCTGAAGCTGCTGCTGTTGCTGAAGCTGCTGCTGTTGCTGCTGCAGTTCCTGCAGGAGTTGTTCGGGCGTTTTCACGTTCTGTTGTCCATCTGGTTGTTGCTGGTCGTCAGCACCAGCCTGATCGTCGCCTTGGTCAGTTTGGTCGGCTTGATCGTCGGCCTGCGTGTCATCGGTCGCGTCGGCTGAATCATCCGTCGCGTCATCCGGTGCATCCTCGCCCTGGACGACGACGGTATTGCTCCCGCCGCCCCCCGGCGCAGCCATCGGCATCATCGGACGGGTATACTCCATCCGTGGCGCAGCGGCCTGCTCCACAGGCGCAGCCGGAGCGCTATCGGCCGAGCTACCTGACTTGGCCATCAGAATCACTCGATCCAGAGCGGCAGAGTCCGTTGGAGACCCCAGAAGAAGATAATTGAAGTGCGAACCGTTAAGCAGCGATGCCAACACGTCGCGAGGCAGACCCGGACCGAAGTGCCCAACTACCCGCTCCGGCGCGGTGCCGGGGAGGTCGATGGTAGCGCCTGTCTGGGCTCGAACCGCTTTTAAGATATCGCCCAAGGTGGAATTTTGGGCTGAAATCGTCAGTTGGCCGCCTTGAAATGAAACTTGAGGAGGCGTAGCTGGCAACTGGGCTAGAGTCGGCGGAGGAGCTGCCGGTTGAGCCGCAGTCTGGTCGTCCGACGCCGATGGAGTGGATGTGGTTCGCCGCCGCTCGGCATAGCTGGAGCCGGCCAGCAGCAAACACGCGAGGCTCGTGACGAACAAAGACTTCGGCGTCAAAGGTCCACCTGCTATGGGAACGTGTGCGGTGTCCGCTCTTGCGGGAATTCTTACCAGTCCCCTCCAACCCCCAGATTGTAGCACTTGTAGAGACCAGCTAGCTATGTCTCTATGGCCTGCAATCTACTGCCGCGGCGCGTAGTAACCCCGGCGGGAGCGCACCTGAAGGTCTTTCTTGAGGGCCGTGATTTCAATTGGGCGATAACGACCATCCGCTTCGAAATCAGCGGGATGGTACGAAATTATGTATTGGCTCCTCAGCTCGTCTTCTATGGCAGAAAACGAGTTCTTTATGTCCTTCATTTTGAAGGGAAAGAAGGCACGGCCGCCGGTAGCGTCCGCGATGCGCTGCAGAACTTTGTCGCCGCGCAGCACCAGGCCGCTGTCATCGGTTGAAATGGCGTAAATAATGACTTCCGCCCGTTGGGCCATTTCAATCGCCTGCGCCTCGCTGAATTCGCTTTGATTGTCTTCGCCATCGCTCACCACGACGATGGCCCGTCGCGAAGGATGGTCTTCGTGATCCTTGATCAGGTTGTCATGACACGCCCGATAAATAGCGTCGTAAAGCGCGGTTCCTCCGCCATCCTGTAAGCGGTGCACGGCGGCCGAGAGCAATGCAGCATTATCGGTGAAGTTCTGCATCATCTTACTTTGCCCGTTGAAGCCCACCACGAAGGCTTTATCAAAATTCGGGCGCACGGTGTTTTGCAGAAAGGTTACGGCTGCATCCTGTTCGAAGTCGAAGCGGCCCCGGACGGACCCGCTGGTATCGATCAAAAGTCCCAGTTCGATGGGAAGGTCAGTCTCGCGGCGAAAATTGACTATGGATTGCGGCGGCTTGTGATCGTCGAGAATTGCGAAATCTTTCTGATCCAGGTTGCGCACGAACTTGCCATGTTTGTCGGTCGCAATAAACAGCACGTTGACTTCGTCGACTCGCTTTTTGATGGTGACAACGGAATCATCAGGCTGACTGGCATCCAAAGTGGAAGGAGGGGTTGAGACCAACGCGTTGCTCGGCGCGAGATAGTTCACCTGCGCCCGCAGCGACAATCCAGCGACGGCCACAAACATCACCGCGAGCAAAAAATACTTCCCTGTGTACTTCATTCCACATCCAGTCCCGCTTACGACATTAGTCCTCTGTGCGGCCCGTTCCACCCAGCTTATTGGATGCACGCCAGGGGCCGAAGAACCCGCCAGAAGCCGCTTTTACTCAGTAGAACTCTAGGAGAGACTTTAGCAAATGCCAAGTTACAAAAGGAGCACTCAACGGGTCATAGGCGTTTTCAACTTAAGTGACCGCATCGCTGCCCGAGGGCTCTTACGGCGCGCGCTGGCAATCACAGGGTAGAATGGCTCCGCGAACCAAAAGGAGATTTCATAAAACGCCCGTTCATCAGGTTCCTCGTGTGCGCCCTCATGCTGACCGGCAATTGACGCCAATGAATTCGAAATCTGCCCCCCTGACCCGGTGCCCGTGGCCAAGCAACGATCTCTCCATCCGCTACCACGATGAAGAGTGGGGAACGCCAGCCCACGACGACAACATTCTCTTCGAGTTTCTCATCCTCGAAGGCGCACAAGCTGGCTTGAGCTGGGACACCATCCTCAAGAAACGCGAGAACTATCGCGCCGCATTCGACAACTTCGATCCCAAGAAGATTGCGCGCTATGACCGCCGCAAGATTCAGACCCTGATGAAGAACGCAGGCATCATCCGCAATCGACTGAAGATTGCCTCTGCTGTGCAGAATGCAGAAGCGTTTCTGAAAGTGCAACAGGATTTCGGATCATTCGACACCTACATCTGGCAATTCACGGGCGGATCGCCGCGAGTGAACTCCTGGCGCTCTTCAAAACAGGTGCCAGCCAGTACGGCGGAGTCCGATGCTATGAGCAAGGATTTGAAGAAACGCGGATTCTCGTTCGTTGGCACCACGATCTGCTATGCCTTCATGCAGGCGGTAGGCATAGTGAACGACCATCTGACCAGCTGTTTCCGCTATTCTGAGCTACTTCCTACGCGGCCCTACTGAGTCGGGGGAACCGCACCGCTCTCCTCGTCGCCCAATGTCTCTCCACACGACGAGTCCGTCCCGTGGGTCTTGATGCATGGTCCATGCGGTATGAGCGCGATGTCGTCCAGACCAGGTACAGTGTTCAAGGTTGTTTGTGTCGCCGTGACGATTGCGTACTTGAAAATCGTACTTGTCGTCCCATTCACTCCCACTACGTAGAGATTACCGGAGCCGTCGCTCACAATTCCCGCCAGAACCGGGGCGACTGGAAAACTGATAACGCTGACAGTGGTCAAGTCAATGGACACTCTATAGATTATCTGCCCGGTGTTGGAGCTGGCGTACAACGCTCCGGTATGAGCATCGTAGGTGAGCCCGTCTGGCGTGGTCAGAGGAGTGTTGCTTGAGGTTTGATTGATGATCGCGCCGGCGGAACTGAACTGGACGATAGCATTCAGCTGATCGTCGCTGGCAAAAAGATTGCCATTCGTGTCATAGACCAGCCCTTCGATCTTATCTCCGCTATAAAAGGTCGTCAGCGCGCCGTTTGAAAGGATGATCCGGAAGATTTTGTTGACTCCCGTATCGCTCACCAGAATAGACTTGCAGCCCGGCTCTAACACGATATTGAAGGGAGAACTCAAACCCTTGGCCAAAGTCGCGTCGGTGTGGGTATAAGGATTGAAACTATGAACCTCTCCTGCGCCGGCCAGAGCGTAGATAATCTGCTGGTAAGGCCCGAGAATAACTGCATCGGGATTCGCGCCGGTGTTTGCGATCGTGACCACCGTCTTGGGCGTTTGGATGTAGAGCAATCTTCCGCTGTTGACATCCACACCCACGATTTCGGTCGCGGAAAGTTGTCCAAGCAGCCCGGCGATCACGGCCAGCGTCCACGCGCTACGTATTAGAAGTCGAGTGACCAGATGACGAACTTGCATAAGGTTCTCTCCTTTTGCCTTTCAGGCAAGCCGGGATTCCCGGCGAGGACCAAGGACTGCGGGACCTCCGCAACCCGAGGGCTGTTTTGCGTTGAAGTGTGATAGAGGCGAAGCGCACCGGCGCGACGCGCGCCGACAGGTCTGCGACTGGGGGGAGGAAGTCACTTGCGGGCGAGTATGCGCCGCGAACGGCGAGAATTGCAGATTACGGAAGGACTTGTCCGGTTTTCAACCTGAACTCGATACGGGCGCGTCGTGAGTGGCAATCGAAATTCAAAAGAAATCGCCGACCCTGCTATTTTGCCACGTCGAAACCGTAGCTCCTTAATAGATCGCCGATGGCAGGCGTCTTGATGAACGCCAGGAACTGCCGCGCCGTCTCTTTATTTTTTGAGGAGGCGAGAATGACGCATGCCTGTTCGATTGGCGGATACTCGCCCGCGGGAACTTCGACGTATCGACCTTTGTCTTTCATGTTGGGAGACAAAGCCAGCGCCAGGGCGACAATGCCCACGTCCGCCCCGCCTGAGACCACAAACGAAGCTGTCTGCGAAATGTTTTCACCCAGCACAAACTTGTCTTTCACTTTTTCGTAGATCTTGTCGTTTTGCATCGCAGCCACAGCCGCCTGCCCGTAGGGAGCATGTTCCGGGTTGGCGACCGCAATTTTCTTGATGGAAGGATCAAGCAGCGCCTGCATTCCGGAACTCAGATCGAGTTTCGAATCGTTTCTGACCCAGATCACAATCTTGCCCTTCGCGTAGGGGTAGTAACTTCCGGGCTCGGTCAATCCCGCAGCGTCCAATTTTTTCGCGTAGTCGAGATTCGCCGAAAAGAACACGTCGAACGGAGCGCCGTTCTGAATCTGCTGAAAAAAATTGCCCGACGAACCGTAAGTGAGCTTCACGGTTTTGCCGGTTTCTTTCTGGAATCGGGCAGCGACATCTTGCATGGCAAACTGAAGATCCGCTGCGGCCGCTACAGTGATTTCCTGAGCTATACATAGCTGTGAAATGCAGCTAGCCGCCAGAACCGCGATCAGGCTCAGTCTTCGGACGTTCATGCGTTTCCTCCCAGCGTCTATAATGACTGCATGCCAATCTCAGCCAGAAACAAACTGCGTGGAAAAATCGAAGAAATTCAGCTCGGCGATATCATGGCGCATGTGGTCGTCAGGGTCGGCGACAACCTGATCGAGAGCGCCATCACGCGCCGCAGCGCCGACGAACTCAAACTCAAGAAGGGTGACACGGTCAGCGCCGTGGTCAAAGCCACCGAGGTCATGATCCAGAAAGATTAGCCCGGTTCACTGCACGTTTTCACTGCACATCTTCACTGCACATCTTCACTGCACATCTTCACTGGACGTCCATGATCTTGAGCGTTGTCACCTGCCGAACCCATCGCGCCATCCTTTTTTCATCGGGAATCACGATGCGGTAGGGCCCCTCTTTTTCATCCAGCGCTTTTCCATCTTTCAGGAAAGCCAGTACAACCTGTTTATCGGTGAAAGCGGGGTCGAGTTCGGGCAGGGCAATGACAACGTGATAATCGTCGGCCGCTCCGACCAGTAAACATGAAGCCAGCCGTTTTCCCTTTAGACTCGCTCCAAACTCAACTCCAGCTTTTTCCAACACGGCCTGAAGCGCGACCCCCTCAAATGTTGCAGTCGCGCCTGAGGCATTGATCGAGACCTTGACGTGCGGCAAGGCCTCGATTTCGGGACGGGTCAAAACAGTCGCTTTTCCGCCCCAAATTTGTACAGTTAGCTGCTGACTGAATGCCGGCCCAGCCTGCAACAGCAGAACGAACAGCAGGGCGAGAAAAGACAGGCGATGTTTGATCTCAGACACGGAGAATCATCACCTCGGTGGCCTTGATCAAAGCGGCGGCAGTCTGGCCCGGCTTCAACTGCATTTCGCGTGCTGAACGCGAAGTAATAATGGATGTGATTTGCTGGCCCCCAATCGAAATCGCAATTTCCGCCATCAGACCGCTAATGCGAACCGCATCGATTCGCCCCACCAACTGGTTCCGTCCACTGACCTGCCGGATCACCAGCTTGCGTTCTTTCTCGGTTCGGCCTCTGGTTCGGAAAAGCAGGCGGTCGACTTCGCTTTCCGGAATGCGGTGATGTCCCCCGGCCGTCCGGATGCTGCGAATCTTCTTCTTGTAAATCCATTGTTTGATCGTGGGGAAACTAATTCCCAGTTGTAAGGCCGCGTCACGCAGTTTTAGCAACTCTTCCGTCTTCCGTCCGGATTTGCCGTTCCTTTGCATGGGAACGAATCGTACCGTCAGCGCGGGGTGCGGTCAAGACGCTTGCGATCACACACTTTCTTCGCTCAGTATAACGTAAGTGACCATTCATACCGGATATAACTGCGTACTATTAGACATAATAAACATATTTGATATACACTTCTGCTTCTCTAACACAAGTGATAATCAGGAGGCGAAATGCGTCGCGCTAATTTGTTCATGCTTTTGTGGCTTGCGATGGCGGCGTTCCCCGCATGGGCCCAAACGGGAGCAAGCCTTTCCGGCATGGTGACGGACCAAACCGGGGCAGCCCTTCGCGATGTCGCGGTGACAATCAAGAACGTCGACACAGGCGCGACGCTCACAATCACTACCGACGGCGCGGGACAGTATCAGGCGTCCGGCCTGCCTCTGGGGCGCTTCGAGATTCGCACGGCAAAACAAGGGTTCGGCGATGAAACGCGCACCGGAATCAGCTTGGCGGTTGGCGACAACGCGATGGTCGACATTCAGATGCACCGGAACACCCCCGACATCTGCGCAAGCGGCCACGAGTTCGCCACCACCGATTGCACACTGACTTGGCACGGCATCACGGTGTACGGTGCGTATGACATCGGCGTCGGCTGGGTGAGCCACGGCTTACCGGAAAATGGTTATAACTACGAAGGCGCATCGCTGGTGAACCGAAACGGCTATGAACATCGATTCCTGATCGCACCGAACAATCTGCAGCAGACGGGTCTGGGCATCAGGGGTAAGGAAGAGTTTCTGCCTGGGTGGTCGGTTGTATTCAACGCTTCAACTGGTATTAATCCCCAGTCCGGCCTGCTCGCTAACGCGTCGGCCACTCAGACCATCAACAACGGCCTTCCCAGGAAAAGCTATTCGTACACCATTGACGGCGCGCGCGCCGGCCAACCTTTCAATGACGAAATCTATGCCGGTATATCGTCTAAACTTTTCGGCACGCTGACCTTTGGTCGTCAGCGCTCCCTTGGCACCGATGTGATGCTGCTTTACGATCCGGCGGGCGGCAGCTATGCCTTTTCGTACATCGGCTATAACGGCACGATGGCTGGCGGCGGCGACACTGAGGACAGCCGTTGGGATGACGCCTTGAAGTATCGCATCACTTATGGCCCTGTCCATTTCGGCGCGATGTATAAATTCGCCGATGGTTCTGGCGGCTGCTACTCGCCATCCACAGCCTGGACCGCCGCCACCTGTACGCCGGAATCGGCGCATAACAACGCGTACGGATTCAACCTCGGCGGAGACTACGGCAAGTTCTCAGCCGACGTCGTCTTCCAACAGTACAACCAGGCGATTAGTGTATTGAACCCTTTGTTGGGGCCTCAGAGTCTGTCAGCGCCATATCA